>JAFUCL010000012.1 GCA_017459725.1 Solobacterium sp.
TCATTATAACTGATAATCCAGATCACATTATGACATCATATGATGCTTTTCATAATGTCTTATCATTCAATCTTGAAAAAAGGTCTACAGAATACTCTCAAGTTACTCTGTAAACCTCTTTCTTAACTTAATGACGTTGGGGATATCCCGGATTTTTTAACGAGCGCCAACAATTTCATGAGCCCTGTACGGTTCTTCCAGATACTTCAGTTCAGCATCCGTGAAGACAATATCCAGGGCTTTTACTGCGTCTGTCAGGTGATGTGCTTTGGTGGAGCCGATGATCGGTGCTGCCACGCCTTTGGTATACAGCCAGGCAAGTGCTACAGCCGACATGGACACACTGAGGTTTTCCGCAATGTCATGCACTCGGGCAATGATCTCAAGGTCATTCTCCATGGCCAGATCATATTTGGCTCGCAGGGTTACATCGGTGCGGCTGCGCAGGGAATCGGAATTCCAGTCCGGACGGGCGAGATGACCGCCGGCCAGCGGGCTGTACGGGATTCTGGATACACCGTACTGATCGCATACCGGAATCAGTTCGCGTTCATCTTCACGGTAGATCAGGTTGTGGTGGTTCTGCATGGTGCTGAACTGTGTCCAGCCGTGTTTTTCAGCTGTGATCATCATGTTGTGGAACTGATAGCCGAACATGGCCGATGCGCCGATTGCCCTGACCTTGCCTGCTTTGACAAGGGAATCCAGTGCTTCCAGGGTTTCCTCAATCGGTGTACCGTAATCAAAGCGGTGGATCTGATACAGATCGATGTAGTCCGTGCCGAGACGTTCCAGGGACTGATCGGCTTCCCGCAGGATTGCCTCTTTGGAGAGATGTCCGGGATTGAAGTAGACTTTATCAGCGATGATGACATCTTCACGGGGAATACCCAGAGAGCGCAGGGCATTGCCGAGATAGATTTCGGATGTACCGCCGGCATAGGTGTTTGCTGTATCAAAGAAATTGATGCCGAGATCAAAAGCCTGGGCAACAACCGCTTCCGTACCGGCCTGGTCCAGCAGCCACTGATGGCCTTCACTCTGCACTTCACCGAATGACATACAGCCTACGCACAGCTGTGATACCCGGATCCCGGTATGTCCAAGTTCAGTATATTTCATGATTGCACGCTCCCTTCTCAGTAGAATGTCTTCTTGCGTTCAGCGGCAGCAGCCGGAAGATCGAAGTCTGTCAGCAGATTCAGATCCAGTCCTTCAAGGATGGCCATTGCCCGGTTGAGATATGTATCGGTAAGGAACCATTCCGGATCATGGACATCAAGACCGATGATGACCGGACATTTCTTTCTGGCAAATTCTTCAAAGAATACTCTCTGCGGATATCCGGGACGCACACCGTCCTCATATACACGGGGTTTGTTAATTACACCGCTGCCGCAGTTGATTTCCATGGGCATATTGTATTTCAGGGATATATCCGCCAGTCTTGCCGCAAGGGCACGGACGGAATCATCGGTACGCGGATAATTGTACATAACAAGATCCGGATGACAGATATAATCGCACAGACCGTGTCTGCAGGCACCTTCAATGAGATCGGCATACACCATCAGATCTTTACCGTCGGTGATCCTTGAGGAATGCAGACCCTGCACACTCAGCCGGTGCTGACCGAGGATGATGTAATCCAGCTCATTGCGGTAATTCCGCAGGGTTTCCCACTGGTCCTCATAAAATTCCGCTTCCAGACCTATATAGATTGTAATCTGGTCTTTGTACTTCTCCTGCAGGGAACGGATGGAAGATACATAATCAGTATACTGGTCCATCGGCATGCGGATGCCTTCCTCCGGCACATTATAGGGGGTATGATCACTGAATCCCAGTGTCTTTATGCCGGCTTTGATGGCAGCCAGAACATATTCCTCATCGGTGCCGGAAGCGTGTCCGCATCGTGCGGTGTGCGTATGAAAGTTTGTTTTCAGCATAGGTTTTCTCCGTGACCGATTATAGCATGACGGTATGGGTTTGCAGGAGGAAAATACGGGACAGTTTGTTTATGAATGTCAAGAGTACAATTCAGGAAATGCAGTGATACAATCTTGTCTTGTTGAGGGGGTGAACCTGATGGCACGGAATGAACAGAACACCGTTCTGGACGAGCTTCTGAGAAAACTTGAAGAAGCTGAGAAGGAATTCGACGAAAAGATGAAGAATGCTGATCTGGAGCATCTGCTCGCCGCACAGGACAGCAAGCACAGCTGAGCCGCAGGAATGCGGTTTTTCTTTATATCCGGAAACGGCAGGAAGAATGCTACAATAATTGCATGATGAAAAAACTGATCTGTATGCTTGCAGCTTTGGGAGTTCTGACGGGATTCACACCGCTTATGGCGGAAGGGGAAACCGAAACAACCGAAGAAACAGCAGAGGAAAATACGGAGGAAACCGAAGAAGCGAAACCGGAGATCACCGGTCCGGATATTCAGGGTGTATCGTCCATTCTGATTGATGCGGCCAGCGGTACGGTGCTTGCCCGCAAGGATTCCGCAAGACATATCTCACCGGCAGCCCTGACGAAAAGCATGGGTGTATATCTGGCAGTCAGCAGTCTGAAGAATGACCAGCTGGTCACCATGTCTTCCGATGCCTTCCAGACCTATGACCACAGCTCCGGTGTCATCTGGATCATGGAAGAGGAATCCGTGCCGGCAATCGATCTCGAGTATGCATCACTCATGCAGAATGCCAACGATACCATGGCAATGCTGGCGGAGGCTGTCAGCGGCACACCGGAAGCCTTTGTGGCAAAGATGAACAGCACGGCAGCGGAACTCGGCATGGTGAATACACAGTATTCGAATATCTTCGGAGTCTATGATGAAGGACATTATACGTGTGCGGAGGACCTTGCCATTCTGACAAGAAAGGCAATGCGCGATACTTCATTCAGCAGGATTTACGGCACACCGGCTTACCGGATTGCACCGACGGCACTGCAGAGCAACGAACGTCTGCTGGCTGCGAACTGTGAAATGCTGCGCAGCGGAGCGGATTACTACAGTGAAGCACAGGGATGCCAGATCGGCTATACAAGGCAGGACGGCTATGTACTGACGGCTGCCGCCACCCGGAACGGACTGGATCTGATTGCGGTTGTACTGGGCACCGAAAGTGAAGCGGATGCCTATGAGGATGCGCATACACTGTTTGAATACGGTTTTTCCCATTTCCAGAATGTAGAGATTACACCTGAGGCAATCGGCACCAAAACCGTTGAAATCTACGAAAACAGCAAGCATGTCGCCGATGTGACTTTCTCTGTTGAACAGGGATTCTCGGCATTGCTTTCTTCAGGCGTTGACCGCAGTGCCCTCAAAGCGGAAATCGTCACCCGCAATGAGGAGACAAACAACCCGAATCTCATTGAAGCAGAAGTTGTATTCACCCTGGAAGGACAGCAGGTCGGTACGGCGGAAATGAAAAAGAAGATCACGACCTACGATACGGCAGAGGTGAAAAAATCATCCCTGCTGTCACCGCGGCAGATCTTCGATTACTTCTGCATTGCTGTACTTGCGGGTATACTGATCATCAAAATATCGCACGGTCTGACACCGCCTGCAGAATAAGCCGGATATCCGGCTTTTATTTACGGCGCAGCAGTGTCATGATTTCCTGCGGGCTTTTGCCTTTGCGGCTGAGGTCCATTGCTTCTTCCAGCTGCGGTACGGCATAGGCAAAGAAATCACGCAGACCTTCACAGAGATAATACTGACCGGGTTCACCGTCTTCGTTGACAAGGAAGCGGTCTTTCGGACAGCATCCGTGACAGATATGCAGCCACGGACAGTTTCTGCATTTCTGCGTCAATGAATCGCGTTTACTGTTGCCGAACTGTCTCTGCTTTTCGCCTGCCGCCAGGGCAGCCAGGCTGTCAGCGGGCAGTGATCCCAGTTTATGTTCCTGATCGACAAAGTGGTCGCAGGAATAAACCCCGCCGTCACGCTCCACAATCAGCACATTGCCGCATGTTTCCGAGAACCAGCAGACATTGGAATGACCGCCGGCCAGAACAAGTGATGTTTCCGCAAAGATCTGCACATTGGTTTTGCCGAGATCATGGCGGATCCATTCCCGGAAGACATCTTTCAGGAATTTGCCGTAGAGCTCCGGCGTTACCGAATCAGGCGTGACGTTTCCTCCGGCATCCCTGCGGACAATCGGAATGAACTGGATCCAGCCGGTGCGGAAAGCACTGAGGGCTGTATACACGGCTTTGCCGTTGCGGGCTGTATCAGCTGTTACGGTGCACAGCAGGTCGGGGTGTATGCCGTTCTTCTCCAGAAGCTTTACGGCTTTCTGAACGCGTTCGTATGTACCGTTGCCGCCGGCATCATGCCTGTACAGATCATGGACATACCGGGTGCCGTCAATACTGACACCGATATCCCAGTGATGCTTTTTCAGGAACCTGCACCAGTCTTCATCAATCAGAAGGGCATTGGTCTGCAGGTTGTTCCAGCACTGCTTTCCTTCCGGCAGATACTTCTTTTCAAGCTCCATGACTTTTTCATAGAAATCCAGACCCGCAAGGGTGGGTTCGCCGCCATGCCAGGTAAAGGAAACCACCTCACCGCCGCACTGCGCAATATAGTCACGGATATACGTTTCAAGGAGAGAATCGCTCATGCGGATATTCGCAAAATCCTCACCGTTGTCAGCGTGAAGATAGTAACAGTATTCACAGCTCATGTTGCAGAAAGAGCCGATTGGTTTTGCCATTGTTACAAAGGGAACTGTTTCACTCATAAGCGATCCTCCGTACAGTCAGTTACTTCAGTGTGCGGCCGAAGAAATCCAGCGTTCTGTTGAAGGAATCCATGGCTGCTTCAACACGGTAGTTGTCACGGTCAAGTGACCAGATGCCGTGTCCTGCACCGTCATAACGGTAGAATTCATAGTCTTTGTTCCGGCTGCGCAGTTCTTCTTCCAGACGGTTTACTTCATCTGCTGAAGGACGCTGGTCATCATTGCCGAAGATACCCAGCAGAGGAACATGCAGATTGTCGACGAAGTCAATCGGTGCTTTCGGTCTGGCCGGTGTCAGGTCCGCCGCATCCGCAAATACACCGCCGCCCCAGCAGTCAACCGCCGCATCCACGGAATCCAGCGTGCAGGCAGCGAGGAAAGCATGCCGGCCGCCGGAGCACATACCGATGACACCGGCTTTGCCGTTGCTGAGGGGCTGTGCCTTCAGGAAGGCAATGGACTGTTCAACATCGCCCATGACATCCGCATCAACGAGACCGCCTGCTTCGATGCATGTTTTGAAGGCTTCCCGCGGTGTCTTGATATCAAAGCGCTGGAAGATATTTGGACAGATGACGGAATAGCCGTGTTCCGTATAACGCCTGGAGATCTCACGGCAGAGTTCATCCCATCCCGGCATGTGCGGAATCAGCACAATGGACGGATGCGGTTCATTGGTTATTGGTCTTGAGTAATAGGCTCTTACGGGAGTTCCGTCTTTGCCGCGCAGGGTGATTGTTTCGGCAATCATCCCGGCATAATCAGCAGTATTAAAACTGTTCCACATAGTTTGTCTCCGTTTCTTCTGCAGAAAACTGACCGGAGTATTCCGGTCAGGATCCTGTTCTTAATTATTTGAGTTTGTCGTCAAAGAATGCGATGACTTTGTTGAAGGAATCCATAGCCTGTTCCTGTCTGTACATTGGCTTGTCATAGTACCAGAAACCATGGCCGGCACCGTCATAGCGGTGGAATTCATAGTCTTTTCCGTGTGCTTTCAGCGCTTCTTCTGTTTTGTTGACGTCTTCTGCTGTAGGATTATGATCATCGTTTCCGAAGATGCCGAGCAGCGGGATATTCAGCTGGTCAACATAATCAATCGGTGCAACAGGTCTTGACGGGGTGAGGTCTTCCGGTTTCATGATGACACCGCCGCCCCAGCAGTCTACCGCAGCATCGAAGCCATCCACCGTGCAGGCAGCGAGGAATGTATGTCTGCCGCCCGAGCACATACCGATGACACCGACTTTGCCGTTGTTTGTCGGCTGCATCTTCAGGAAATCAAGAGCACCCTTGGTATCACCCATAACGGAGTCATCGCTGACACCGCCGCTCTCCCGGTTCTTCTGGGATACCTCAACCGGTGTGCCTGTTCCTACACGGCAGTAAATATCCGGACATACAACCGAATATCCGTGCTCCGTGAAACGGCGTGCTGTCTCACGGCACCATTCATCCCATCCCGGCATATGCGGGATCAGTACGATTCCCGGATGCGGTTTGCCATCGAGCGGACGGGACCAGTAAACACGTACGTTGTCACCGTTGCCGCTCGGAATTGTAATTGTCTCGGCAATCATCCCGGAATAAGCATCAGTCTGAAAACTATTCCACATAAAAATACCTCCTGTTAATTAAATGATAAAAAAAAGAGAACAAACATTCAAACCTAAATTACGGTTTGCATATTGCAGGGAAATACGTGGTACTATATATGCATGAAAAGTTTTCTGAGAAATACGATTATCAGCGCTCTGTCCATCTGGCTGACAGGCAGTCTGCTCGGCAGCATGCAGTTCGACAGCACTTCCGGGCTTGTTATCACAGCGATTGTTCTTGGCTTTCTGAACAGCACTATTAAACCTGTTCTGAAGGTACTTACATTCCCGGTTACATTTCTGACCTTCGGTCTGTTTTCGCTGGTTGTAAACGCAGCGGTTCTGTACCTTGCGATACAGCTGAGCGGACAGCAGATTGCATCCTTCGGAGCTGCTATTCCCGCTGCAGTTCTGATTACCGTGCTGAACGGAGCTTTTGAAAACATATTCAGCAGTAAAAAATAGGAGTAGTTCCTCATGACCGTTAATGTGATTTATTATTCCCGCAGAGGAAAGACCAGAAAGGTTGCGGAAGCGATTGCCTCAGTCTGCGGGGTAACAGCCATGAACATTGAAGAACCCCATAACATCAGCGATACAGACCTGCTTTTTGTAGGCATGGGTATCTACGGCGGCAGTCCCGATCCGGCTCTGCTCAGCTATCTGGATACACTGCCTGTGAATACAATCAAAGGTGCGGCTGTTTTCTGCCTGTCGGACAGCGGCAGGGACCGCAGTGAACTGGCCGTCAACCTGCTGACCCATAAAGGCATATCGGTATATCCGAGACACCTTGCTCTGCGGGGAAGATTCCTGTTCCTGGGTGCGCGAAGACCCAACGAAAAGGATCTGCGCCGTGCAAAGCGGTTCGCAGGTGAAGTCCTGGAGGCATATCAGGGAGACGCTTCCCTGTAATTCCATAAACAGATACCGGTTCCGGAAGGCACTGAATACAGTGTCTTTTTCTGCTTTGCCGGTGTGAAACTTTGCTATACTGTAAACATATGAAATTAGTGATACAGAGAGTTACAGAAGCTTCCGTCACGATAGACGGAGAAATACACGGTCAGATCGGCACGGGATTCCTGCTGCTGGTAGGTATCCAGGACCGTGATGATGAACAGGTTATGCGTAAGATGGCTGCCAAGGCAGCGCATATGCGGATTTTCGAAGACAGTGCAGGAAAGATGAATCTTGCCCTGGATGCCGTAAACGGAGCCATCCTGTCCATATCCCAGTTCACACTGTTTGCGGATTGTCATAAAGGAAACAGACCGAGTTTCGCAAATGCCGGAAAACCGGAACATGCGGAAAAGATGTACCTGTATTTCAACGAATGTCTGCGGGAATTGGGTCTGCGGGTTGAGGAAGGTATCTTCGGTGCTGATATGAAGGTACGCCTGCTGAATGACGGTCCCGTTACGATTCTGCTTGATTCAGACGAAATGTAGAGAAAGGAGCCTGTCATGGGAGAGTTGGTTTACGGAAGTGAATTGTCCAAGGAACTGCGTGCGGAAATGAAACTGACGGTGGATCAGTACCGGCAGAAGGGAATGCGTATTCCCTGTTTAGCGGTCATACTGGTGGGAGATAATCCGGCCTCGCTTTCCTATGTCCGCGGAAAGGAAAAAGCAGTAGCCTCCATCGGCATGGAGAGCAGGTTCTTCCATCTGCCTGAGGACGCATCCCAGGAAGATGTTGAAAAAGTAATCGCACAGTGCAATGAAGATGATACGATTGATGCTGTTCTGCTGCAGCTGCCGCTGCCGGCAGGACTCGATGAAACACACGCCCTCAATACGATTGATCCGGATAAGGACGCCGATGGTCTGCATGTCATCAATGTAGGCAGACTGTATTCGGGTCAGAAGGGATTTGTGCCGTGCACACCGGCCGGCATCATGGAACTGCTGAAAAAGATGAACTGCAGCATATCCGGCAAACGCGCGGTTGTGATCGGACGCTCACGTCTGGTCGGCGCCCCGGTTGCGAGACTTCTGCAGGATGCCGGAGCCACGGTAACCGTATGCCATTCCAAAACTCAGAATCTGCGTGATATCTGCAAAGAAGCGGATATCCTGGTTGCGGCTATCGGCAGACCGAATTTCATTGACAGTTCCTATGTGAAGGAAGGCGCATATGTGATCGATGTCGGCATCAACCGCCTGGATAACGGCAAGCTGGTCGGTGATGTGCTGACCGAGGATGTGCTTCCTCATGTGACTGCCATTACCCCTGTTCCGAAGGGGGTCGGTCCGATGACAATATGCATGCTCGTGAGAAACACACTGTATGCGTATGAAGAGAGGCAGTCATGAATATTCCGGAATACGGTCTGAATGACATTGTCGAAATGAAAAAAGAGCACCCGTGCCGCAAGGCAAAAACATGGACGATTATCCGTATGGGTGCAGACATCAAGATCAAGTGTCAGGGATGCGGTCAGGTAGTAATGTTTCCCCGGCATGAATTCGAAAGAAAACTGAAGAAAGTAGTTGTGCATCACGAATTAGAAAAGGAGCAATAACCCTTATGGCTTTAACCGCAGGAATCGTCGGTCTGCCGAATGTAGGCAAATCTACGTTGTTCAACGCAATCACCAACAGCCAGGTACTGGCGGAAAACTATCCCTTCGCAACAATCAACCCGAACGTGGGTGTTGTCGAAGTGCCGGATGAAAGAATGGACGAAATCGTAAAACTGTTCCATCCGAAAAAGACAATCTACACCACCTTTGAATTCACCGATATTGCCGGACTTGTCAAAGGTGCTTCCAAAGGTGAAGGCCTCGGCAACCAGTTCCTGTCGCATATCCGGCAGACAGACGCAATCTGCCATGTCGTACGCTGCTTTGACGATCCGGATATCATGCACGTTGACGGCACCGTTGATCCGGTAAGGGATATCGAAGTCATCAATTATGAGCTGTGTATTGCGGACCTGGACACTGTAGTCAACCGCATCGGCAGAGTCGAGCGGAAAGCACAGACCAAGGAAAAGGGTGCCTTGGAAGAATATACGATTCTGAAGAAGCTGAAGGAAGCTCTTGAAGCAGGCACACCGGTGCGTCTGGTGGAACTCAGCGACAATGAGAAGGAATACCTGAAGGGATTCTCTCTGCTGACTGCCAAACCCGTGATCTATGTTGCGAATATGAGCGATGAGGATATTGCCGATCCTTCTTCCAATCACTATTACCAGGAAGTCAAGAAGTTTGCGGAAGGCGAAGGCAGTGCATGCATTGCCATCTGTGCACGCATGGAAGAGGAACTCTCCGGCATGGACAAGGAAGAAAAGAAGGCCTTCCTGGCGGATCTCGGCATTACCCGCTCCGGTCTTGAGGAAATCATCCAGGCTGCCTATCACCTGCTCGGTCTGCGGACATTCTTTACGGTCGGTGAGCCTGAATGCAGAGCATGGACATACCGTGACGGTATGAAGGCTCCGCAGTGTGCGGGTATTATCCATACTGACTTTGAAAAGGGCTTTATCAGAGCTGAAATTTACAGCTATGACGACCTGATGGAGTACAAAACGGAAGTGGCTCTCAAAGAGCACGGCAAGATCCGTCTGGAGGGAAAAGAATACCTGATGCAGGACGGAGACATCGTCTTCTTCCGCTTTAATGTGTAGTACTGCGCTGTAAACAAACGTGGTAGAATTAGACTAGAAGACAGGAGGAATCATAATATGAAACTGATTCTGGCGATTGTATCCAATGATGATGCATCGGAAGTTTCTTCTGCACTGACAAAAGAAAACTATTCTGTGACAAGGCTTGCGACAACAGGCGGTTTCCTGAGAGCCGGCAATACAACGATTATTGTCGGTACCGAAGATGAGAATGTGAAGAGATGCATTGAAATCATCGGTGAAGAATCCAAGAGAAGAACCGAAATCGTACCATCCACCGCAAGCTACGACGTAGGAAGATATGCCTCCTTCCCTGTGGAAGTACAGGTGGGCGGCGCAACAATCTTTGTACTGAATGTAGAAGAATTCATGAAGCTGTAACGGGAAACGGAGAAATCCGTTTTTCATATTCGGCAAAGAGGAAGAATATGAACATCAGAAAAACAACAGCTGAAGATCTTGATGCAGTCATGGAAATCATTGACGCAGCCAAGGCGTATTTCAAAGGGGCAGGCATTGACCAGTGGCAGCGCGGCACCCCTGACAGAGCGATGATCACCAAGGACATAGCAAACGGCTGTTCCTATGTGCTGTGTGATGAGGACAGCGTGCTTGGAACATGCATGATTCTGTTTGGGGTTGATCCGAATTATGCGGTGATTGAAAACGGCGCATGGCTGAACGATGAACCGTACGGTGTGATCCACCGCATTGCGGTCAGGCCGGAATGCAAGGGCAGACATCTGGCGGCGCAGTTCTTTGAATATGCACAGGAGATGGCTCTGCAGCAGGGGGTGCACAATCTCCGCGTGGATACCCATGCCGACAATAAGTCAATGCAGAAACTCATTGCCAGATGCGGCTTTACCATGTGCGGAAAGGTGTATGTGGGCATTGATGAACCGCGCCTTGCCTTCCAGAAAGTAATCGGTTAATCTTCAGGATCAGTTCAGACAGCCGTCACAAAACGCAGGTATGATTCCCGTAAAGAAGGAGATAAACGTATGCGGAAGGAAATGAAACAGCTGCTTCATCTGATTGTGGGGACTGCTGTTGTCCTCAACGCAGGCACTTGTGTCATACTTGCGGAAGAAGGTTTCAAACCCGGAGGAGAACCCCCGGCAGGCAGTCCTCCTGAGGGAGGCGCACCCGGCGGTATGCCGGGTGGTGAAGCACCCGGAGGCGCTCCCGGCGGAGGCGGCCAGGCGGTTGATTCCTGGAGTGCCGTTACGGAATTTACGGCAGATACGGCAGAAAGCGATGGCACGTATACATCGGAAGGCAGTGAAGAAAATGCCGTTCTGGTAAGCGGCGGCACGGTCACGCTGACCAATCCCACTGTGCTGAGAAGCAATTCAACAGACCGGGGCGGGGATGATGCCAGCTTCTACGGTGTAGGCGCAGCTGTGCTGAACACCGGCGGTACACTGTATGTCAGCGGCGGCACGATCGACACCGAGGCCAACGGTGCTGCAGGTATCTTCTCTTATTCAGACGGCGTGACATACGCAGCCGATACGGCGATCCGTACGGAAGGAGACACTTCCGGCGGCATCCATGCGGCAGGCGGCGGCACTTTGTACACATATAACATTGACGCGGAAACACAGGGCGAATCCTCGGCAGCGATCCGTTCCGACCGCGGCGGCGGAACAATTGTTGTGGACGGCGGCCGGTATGTGACAAACGGCACCGGTTCTCCGGCAGTCTACGTAACCGCAGATATCACGGTTCATGATGCGGAGCTGACAGCGAATGCTTCGGAAGGCATCTGTGTTGAAGGTCTCAACACACTGCGTCTGTTTGACTGTGATCTGACTTCATCGATGCAGGATCTGGATGTCAATGACCATACATGGTCTGTCATCCTGTATCAGTCCATGTCCGGTGATTCCGAAATCGGAACTTCCGAATTCTATATGAAGGACGGTTCTCTGTATTCGACCAACGGCGGTCTGTTCTATACGACCAACACGTCATCGAAGTTCTATCTTGAGAATGTCGAAATTATCCAGGCTGAAGATGCGGAATACTTCCTGCAGGCGACCGGAAACACCAACAGCCGCGGCTGGGGCACATCCGGACAGAACGGAGCCGATACGGAATTCACGGCAGTAATGCAGGTGATGAACGGCAATGTCATCTGGGACAGCATCTCGGAACTGGATTTCTGGATGATCGGCGGCAGTGAGCTGCACGGTGCAGTCATTCAGGATGAGAGCTATGCCGGCAGCGGCGGTGACGGGTATGCGGCAGTGTATATCGATGAAACATCCGCATGGTATGTGACCGGTGATTCCCGGGTAACCAAACTGGTGAACGACGGTCTGATCGTGGATGAGCAGAACCGCAATGTGACCGTGGTCGGCACCGACGGCACCGTATATCTTGAAGGCACTTCAGACTATACCGTCACCGTGGATGAATACAGTGAAGGTGTTGTGCCGACAGAGGCATCAACCGGCTGTAACTGGGAGGATTATGCAGTTGAGCTTCCTGCACAGCTGAGTGATGAGACAGCAGCTGAAGAAGCAAGTGAACCGGAGACAACTGCTGCCGTGGAAACAGCCGTTCCAGAGACAGCCGAACCTGTAACAGAGACGCAGGAAACAAAAGCTTCATTCCCGGTGCTCCCGGTGATCGCCGGTGCAGCAGTGCTGGCAGGGCTTGCCGTTCTGGTTCTGAGAAAGAAAAAATAAAGGACTTCCTGAGCGGAAATCCTCAATGGATATCATATGCCGGGATCTGCACGATACGTGCAGGTCTCTTTTACTTGAGCAGTTCGATGATCTTTTTGCGGAAGATCACAACGGCGAGGAATATCACCGCACCGAAGGCTATGAGCAGTCCGACGATGCGCAGATTGTTTCCGAGTATGAAACTGCCGCAGGTAACAGAGAAGCCCATGGACAGTAAACTGCCGGCTGCCATTCCCTTGTTGAATTCACGGAGGGTGAGTTTCGTCTGGGCACAGAGCAGCGGGATCACACCGCCCGGCAGGATCGGCAGCAGCCAAAGCAGGAAGACGGCACGGATCGGATGCGTTGTTTTCTGCAGCAATGCTTCAATGCGTGAGGTTTTCCCGGCAGCGGAAAACTCTGCCTGGATGCTTTTCATGCGTTTGCCGATAATAAACAGAATATCGCACAGAATAAAATTTGTTATGAAGCATATTATGGTCCCTTTAACGGCACCGTAGATAATGCCCGCACAGAGATAGACCGGCAGGGCAGGCAGTACAATGGCAACCGTTTCGATTGTCTGCAGCAGCACAAGGGTGAGCAGGGAGTTGCTGCCCTGACTGCGCACGTACTCTTCCAGTTCTGCCGCATTTCCATGTTTCAATATATGTATGACTGTAGGCAGGTGTTCACGCAGTTCAAAGTAGATGAGCAGAAGCGCAAGTATAACAAGCCCGGCACGCAGAAAAAGCTTCAGCAGACGCGAAGCTTTGGGGTTTCCGGAAAGCTGTGCAGATGTCTTTTCCTTTGTCATATGCGCAATAGTAGTGCGAAAAAGGAAGCATTTCAAGTATGGTTATTTCTTATCACCAGTGCTGTTTTTGCTTATGTACGCAAGCAGAGCGTCACGGTTATTGACACAGCGCTCTTCAATGACAGCGTCCAGCAATGTATTCAGAGCTTCGCCGATTTCACTGCCGTGAAGACCCGCTGCCTGCAGGTCTTTGCCGCTGAGGGCAAGGTCTGATACCTTGCAGCAGTCACCGTCTTCAAGGATCTGCCTGTACAGCTTCCGGACAGATTCCGTATCCAGTTCGGGTTCGAGGGCCCGGCGGAATGACAGCCATGTTTCAAACGGGATATCCAGTATGCGGATGATCCTGCGCAGGCTGATGCGGTCGCTGCAGGGCAGGGATGCCGCCGCCAGGCATGCTTTGGTATCGTGGCGCATGGTATTGGACATTTTGAGTCTGCTGAAGAAGTTCTCAGGCAGAACAGGCACAGCCGCCAGGATGACAGCGAAGCGGGCTGCGGCAGCCGGCACACAGATTTTGAGTCCGGCAAGAACATGTGCCCAGGCGTCATCCGGGATCTCTTTCAGTTCCGGTATGAAGACTTCAAAGAGCGGCCGGTAGGTGCGGAAGGCTTCCGAACAGCCCGGGGATGTAAGAATACGGAGCAGCTCGGCAGTGATTCTTTCCTGTGAAATATAGGCAAGTTCATCCTTGTGCTTCAGGATTGCTTTGTGGGTATCGGGATCCATTGTGAAGTCCAGCTGAGCCATGAAGCGGACTGCCCGCAGGATACGCAGGGCATCCTCCGTAAAGCGGCGCTCCGGTGAACCGACGGTCCGTATGATTCCCTGCTGCAGGTCTTCTCTGCCGTTGAAGAAATCACGGATGCCTAGACCGGGATGATATGCCAGGGCATTGATGGTCAGGTCGCGTCTGGCGCAGTCTTCACGCAGATTCGGTGTAAAGACAACGGCGTCGGGGTGGCGGTGATCGCTGTAGCCCGTGTCGGTACGGTATGTAGTGATCTCAATCGGCATACCGTTCACCACAACCGTAACGGTGCCGTGGGCAATGCCTGTATCAATGACCGGAAGACTGCTGAATACGGCGTGCATCTGTTCAGGAAGGGCATCGGTGGTCAGATCATAGTCATGCACAAACTTATGCAGAAGCGCATCACGGACAGCCCCGCCCACAATAAAACTCTCAAAGCCTGCCTTTGAGAGCAGGTTCATGCAGAGTTCCACTTCTTCCGGTATACGAATTTCAGGTTCCATAAGCTAATTATATTTGAATTGCATGATGCTGTTGCAAAAATCGCCGTCGGTAGTAGAATACTCTGCGCGGAGGTTTTTTATGAACAAGGGTCTGATGACGGAAGGGAATGTGTACGAGAAGATTGTCCGCTTCGCCGTACCGCTCCTGATCGGTAATTTCTTTCAGTTGATGTATAACACGATCGACTCCATCGTAGTGGGAAACTATGTAGGCAAAACGGCCCTTGCGGCTGTAGGCGCAAGTACGCCGATCATCAATCTGATGATTGCGTTCTTTGCGGGTCTCGGCACAGGTGCGAGTGTGGTTGTATCAAGAGCCTACGGAGCACGGCGTGTGGATGAGGAAACCAAAGCAATCCATTCGTTTATGCTGTTTGCGGTGCTGTTCGGACTGTTCCTGAGTCTGGTCGGCATTGTCCTGAGCGGATCCATTCTGCACTGGATCAGCACTCCGGCGGATGTCTTTGATGAAGCCAGACTGTATCTTGCGATTTATTTCTCCGGTACGGTCTTTGTGACAATCTATAACTCAGGCAACGGTATTCTGCAGGCACTCGGCAATTCCAAGGATCCGCTGAAGTTCCTGATTGCCACTTCGGTGCTGAATATTTTCCTGGATATTCTGTTTGTGCGCGGATTCGGCATGGGTGTGGCAGGTGCGGCTGTCGCTACGATTATCAGCCAGGCTGCGGCGACGTTTATGATTCTGCGGCTGATGATGAAGACTGATGCGGAATACAAGCTGGAGCTTTCAAAACTCAGAATCGACAAAGATATCCTGATGCGTATTATCAAGATTGGTATTCCTTCCGGTCTGCAGGGCATGATCGTCGGTTTCTCCAACCTGATTGTCATGGGATATATCAACCAGTACGGTTCTTCCGCGATTGCGGGCTTCTCGGGCGCCAACAAGATCGACAACTTCCTCGGTCTTCCGGTCAACAGCATTGCCCTTGCGGCAACTACATTCTGCGGACAGAATCTCGGTGCCCGTCAGTATGACCGTGTAAAGAAGGGTATCAGGGCATCCCTGCTGCTGTCATGCGCAATCGTGATCGTTCTTGGTATTATTGTATATATAAATGCAGAACGTGCGATTTCCCTGTTCTCGGCGGATGCGGACGTGCAGTATCAGGGCAGTGTGCTGCTGCGGATCATGTGTCCGTTCTATACAGCCCTGTGCTTCCACCAGGTCTTCTCCAGTGCCCTGCGTGCTTCGGGAAGAACAAGCATGCCGATGATCAGCAGTGTTGTATCTTTCGTTGTCATCAGACAGATTTTCCTGGCGCTGACAGCTCCGGCTGCCAATTTCCGGAATATCGGCTGGGCATACAGCGGAACGTGGGTGATTGCGGCGGTTATAACCGGAATCTGCTACTTCGGCTCACACTGGCTGGAAGAGGAAATCAAACACGGCGCTCTGCAGAAATAACAGGAGGCAGATGATATGCGGATCGGACAGTCTACAGATATTCACCGTCTTACCGAAGGCAGGAAGCTGATCCTCGGCGGGGTGGAGATTCCCTTTGAGAAAGGACTTCTCGGGCACAGTGATGCGGATGCTCTTACCCATGCCGTAGCGGAGGCAATTCTCGGTGCGCTGGCACTCGGTGATCTCGGCAAATGGTTTCCGGATATGGATCCGAAGTGGGAAGGTGCGGATTCCATGCGTATTCTTGCGGCAGTTGCGGATATGATGCATGCAAGAGGATACAGAATCGGCAATGTGGACAGTCTGATTCTGATTGAACGGCCGAAGATGGCACCGCACATTGAACAGATGCGCAGAAACTTTGCGGAGACACTCGGCTGTGATATTGACCGTGTCAGTGTAAAGGCTACCCGCGGTGAAGGCATGGGCTTTGTCGGACACGGTGAAGGCGTGCTTGCCCAGGCGGTTGTGCTTCTGGAAGAAGACTAAGAAAAAAGGGTATCTGAATGCTAAAATAAAAGCACGAGGAGACCCTTTTATGTTCCGGAAAACAGAAGAGACCAAAGTACTCAGAGATCCCATTCACGGCTATATACATATTGATTACGAAGTTGTCTGGGACTGTGTCAATTCCAGATGGTTTCAGAGACTGCGGAGAATCCGGCAGCTCGGCGGTGCATACATGGTGTATCATACCGCAGACCATACCCGCTTTGCCCATTCGCTCGGTGTCTATGAAATCGTGCGCAGAATGGTTACGGAGGTTCCGGATCTTGCCAATGCCCTGGATGAACGCGAAAAGGTAACGGTTATGCTGGCAGGTCTTCTGCATGATATCGGCCACGGTCCGTATTCGCATGCCTTTGAGCTGGTGTCACCTTTGAAACATGAAGTATATACATGCAGAATCATCGAAGAATCGGAGATCCGCGATATTCTCGAGAATGCGGCGGAAGGACTGGCAAAGGATGTGGCGGATGTCATCCGGCATACCTCAAAGAACCCGCTGCTTCCGCAGCTGGTCAGTGCACAGCTTGACGCCGACCGCATGGATTATCTGCTGAGAGATGCCTATTTCACCGGCACCAAGTACGGTGAATTCGATCTGGAGCGTATCCTGCGTACACTGCGGACGGCTGATGAAAAACTCGTCATCAAGGAAAGCGGTGTATATGCGGTTGAGAATTACATCATGGCAAGGTATCACATGTACTGGCAGGTGTATTATCATCCGGTTGCCCGCAGCTATGAAAGACTGATGGCCATGGCCTTTACCAGACTGAAGGATCTCTGCAGAAGCGGCAAAGAACCGCAAACTGTATCGGAGCTGCTTTTGCTCGGCCGGAATGATGAGCTGAGTCTCGAAGAATTCTTCGCCCTGGATGAGAATGCATGCAGCTACGGTTTCTATCTGCTCTCGAAAGCGGATGATCCGATTATGTCAGATCTCTCCGCACGGCTGCAGAACCGCAATCTCTTTGATTACAGAGAGAATACACCTGAAGAAGAGGAAAAGGTCCGGGAAGCACTGCTGCATGCCGGTTATAATCCTGCCTATTATCTGGCCAGGGATGCAGTGAACCAGAGCCCGTATATTCCGTATAACAAAGAGAGCGGTACGGCAATCTGGGTGCGTATGCACGGAGGAACCGTGAAGGAAATTTCCGAAGCGAGTTCCATCGTCAAGAGTTTGATCAGAGGACCGGTGCTCAAGGATGACAGGATTTACTATCCCAAGGAAATCCGCACCATGATAGGAGGTTGAAACGTATGATCTTCAGATGTCCCGTTACATTGATTACACTGGCTGTCTGCGTGGCCGTATATCTGCGGCAGATGCAGGACAGTTCCATCACGGATAAATATGCGTTTAATTACTACGGTGTAAAGCGCGGTGAATACTACCGTATTCTATCCGGTGCGTTTCTGCATGGCAGTCCTGTGCATCTGATCATGAACATGTATTCCCTCTACAGTCTCGGCACGGCGCTGGAGCCGTACCTGGGGTCTGTATGGTATGCGCTGCTGCTGTTTGGGTCCGTGGCGGCGGGAAGTCTTGCGTGCATGTATTTCCGTCTGCGTGCGGCCATCGGTATGTCGGGCGGTCTCTACGGTCTGATGTTCTTCTACTTTGCTTTGGTGATCTTTGCCAGACCCTCATCCATCTTCTACATTGTGCGTACGAGTTTGCCGAATATTCTGATTAATTTTATTCCCGGTATTGCATGGCAGGCACATCTCGGCGGTGCAGTATTGGGCGTCATTGCGGCAGTGCTGCATATATTTCTCTGATGTGCATATTAGTACACTTTTTGGCGGGATACGGTAAGTATCCTGCTTTTTCTTTGTTTTACAGAAGATTTACAAAAAGCGTGTAAGCTATCAGTTGACAAGAAGATGCGCAAATGTATAATTCTATGGGAATCTTATATGGAATTAAGAGTAAGGCTGAAACAATACGACCTGATCAGCGGAACGCAGACTGTTGTGACTGACAGCACCGGTTTTCTGGATGGCGATGTACTTACATACTGGGAAGATGATGCCCATCGGATCAGACATGAAGTTGCTTTCTCGGAAGAGAGGATTACCCTGAAAAGAGCTGCGGATACAAAGAGCTTTACGGTACTTCCCAAAGAAGGAACAGGACGCGCCAGTGTCGTGAGTGAATACGGCACAATGTGGTTTGATACAAAGCTGTACCTGAGCAGGAAAGACGAAGACAGCTGGGAGGCTGAATACGGAATCCTGCAGGATGCGGATGTTTTGACACATCAGAGACTGGTGTGGGAATTGAGAGGACTCGCGGATGAACGAGATTGAGAAGAAACTGAAGGCGGAATTCGCCAGAGCTGCCAATGAGGCGTTCGGAACCTCATTAACGGAAAATGACATCATACTTACGATGCCGAAAGAAAAAACGCATGGTGATTATTCGTCCAACGTTGCAATGCAGACAAGCAAGGCTGCGGGCATGAAACCCCGTGATGCGGCTGATAAGCTGAGCGGATTCTTCCGCTGTGATGAAGTCGGTGCCGAGAAGCTTGAGATTGCAGGTCCGGGATTCCTGAATGTATTCATGAAGCAGGATTCCCTGCAGAATATTATTTCCAAGGTTCTTGAGAAGAAGGACCGCTACGGTTACAGCAATGCCGGCAACGGCTTCAAGGTCAATGTGGAATATGTTTCCGCAAACCCGACCGGTGATCTGCATCCGGGACATGCAAGAGGTGCTGCCATCGGTGATTCACTGACCAGACTGATGAAGATGGCCGGTTATGATGTGACCAGGGAATACTACGTGAATGATGCCGGAAACCAGATCGGAAACATGGCACGCTCACTCCAGGCAAGATACCTGCAGGCATGCGGTAAGGATGCCGAGGTTCCGGAGGACGGTTACCACGGCGAAGACCTGGTTGCGATTGCTGCAAGGATCAAGGATGAAATCGGCACGCAGTATGCGGATACCGATCCGGCAGAGAGTCTTCCGTACTTCAGAGCATACGGTCTGAAGGCAGAGCTGGACAAGCTGAAGGCTGACCTTGCTGAGTTCCGTGTTGAATTCGATGTCTGGACAAGCGAACAGTCCATCCGTGACAGAGGTCTTGTGGAGCGGGCTGTTGAAACGCTGAAGAAGGAAGGCTATACATACGAGCAGGACGGTGCGCTGTTCCTGCGTACAAGCGATCTCGGTGATGACAAGGACCGTGTCCTGATCAAGAGCGATGGTTCCTATACATACTTCACACCGGATATTGCTTACCACCTGGATAAACTGGACCGCGGTTTCGATCAGCTTGTTGACCTGTTCGGTGCCGATCATCACGGATATATTCCGCGTCTGAAAGCAGGTATTGCGGCACTCGGTTATGATTCCGAAAAGCTGCAGGTGGATATCATCCAGATGGCGCGTATGATCAAGGATGGAGAGGAATTCAAACTTTCCAAACGTTCCGGCAAAGCGGTCGCTCTGAGAGATCTGCTGGATGAAGCAGGTGCGGATGCGGTCAGATATTTCTTTGTTTCCAGAGCCAGTGATACACAGATGGATTTCGACCTGGATATGGCCACCAAGAAGTCCAATGACAACCCTGTGTACTATGCACAGTATGCCCATGCAAGAATGTGCAGCGTACTTGACAAGGGTACAGGTATTGACACTGCGCAGAAATATGATTTAATAACTACAGAAAAAGAGATGACGCTGCTTAAGGAAATGAACGAGTTCGAGAAAACAGTGGCGGATGCTGCGGCGACGAGAATGCCTCACAAGATGGTAAATTACATCAGTAAATTTGCCCAGGCTTTCCACAGCTACTATAATGACAGCAAAATTATCGATCCGGAGAATCCGGAATTGTCCGCTCAGAGACTCGCTTTGGTCAGGGCCTGCGAAATCACAATGAAGAATGCATTGAACAGTATCGGTGTCAATGCGCCTGAGCACATGTAAGCTCGCAAGGAGGGTGAAGAAATGTCTTTATCTACGAAAGAGAGTATGACGGATGCGGCATTTACGTGCCTGTCAAAGCGTAAGAAGGAAGTTGAATTTTCGAAGCTTTGGCAGGAAGTGTCCAAAGCTGTAAAAGTACCGGAAGAACAGATGTCCAGGAAGAAAGCGCAGTTCTATTCAGCGCTGATGCTGGACAACCGGTTTGCGTCTCTGAAAGGCAACAAGTGGGATCTGCGGAACCGCCGCAAATTCGAGGAAGTTCATACGAACGCTGAACTGCTCAGCGATGCCGAGGATGATCTCGAAGTCGGTGAGGAAGATGACGATTCCCTTGATCTTCCCAGAAGCGAAGACGAATACTGAGAAACAGGCTTCGGCCCAACGTCATTAAGTTAAGCTTGCGCTGAACTGATGATGGATACACTCATACTTACAAACGGTATGGGTGTTTTTTTCTGATCTTTTTATCGTAAAAGTATTGACAGAATCATTAAAATCGGGCGCCTCCCTCCGGGAGGCGCTGGTCGTAAGAATCAGGAGGACTCATAATCATGAAATGTTATTCTGATTTCTTACTTCTGTTATCTGCACACTCTTCTGTTTCGGAGGATTGGTTCTATGTCTAAGCGTAAATCGTTCTCTGACAAAGTTTTTGTCTCATTGAAAAACAAGATTGCGCGGCTGGACAAACTGAAGACCGTCAATCACTTGTTAAGTAACATTGATTCAGATTTTACCCGAGATAGAAAACTGGCATTTGATGACGTCATTATGATCATTCTCTCTATGGCCGGCTGTCCGA
>JAFUCL010000098.1 GCA_017459725.1 Solobacterium sp.
ATATTTCCACGGGTGTCAGATGATTGATAAATTCCTGATTGATCAACATATTCTCTACCTCTTCATAGCCAGAATAGTCCTCTTTCAGGTTTTCGGTGTGCAGTTTATAGTACATCAACTATTTCTTTGAAAAGAGCGTAAGAAATTTTTTAATTTTTTTTCTGCAGAGAGAATATCCGTTTTGCGGTAAATCCGAAAGGGTTACAAAGCTCAGTCCCGGCGTATAACACCGTGGTATATGTTTACAGTGTCATATACATCTATTATTAATATATTTCTCTTTTATATGGCGAAAAAATGCCCATTTTGCCTTGAGCGACAAAAAAAAGTGCATGTGAGATCATCACATGCACACAGATATGCATTTACTCAGTGCAGTCCGCTGTAGGCAGCCTCAAACCCGTACTGGGTGACCATATAGAAGTATTCGGTGTTCTGCTCATCATTCTTCATCGAGATACTGACAGATTGCTGTTCACCGTCTTTGCCGTTCTTCCCTGCACAGGTATCAATCAGAGCCCTGGCGGCAGCTTCATCCAGTTTCAGAACCGATTCACTGTCTTTCTCCCATACGGCCTTGCCTGTACCGGTTGTCTTGCCGTCGTAAGAAATCTCCATCTCAAAGACAAGATCGGCACCTGTTTCATTTGTTTCGGAAGCACCGTCTTCCCCAAAGACGACCATTTCAGCTGCATCATTGCTGTAAACACGGACATTTCCGTATACAGACTCCGAATCTTTTCCCACAGTCTTACTTCCGATCAGTTTGGTTTCGTCGGCTATTGTCATATATTTGCCCTGTGCATTTTCCTCAATGACCCAGGGTGTATCATCCGGTGCCTTTTCCGCAGCAGTTTCAGCCTTCTCTGTACCGCATCCTCCCAGCAGACATAATACTGACAATAAACATACTATTTTCTTCATACCATTCATCATTTCCGTTCTTCCGGTAATCATCCGGACACACATTATCTCCCCTTCACACCTATTGTAATACCAACCTGACCATTTCAGGCATCATAAAACCCTGCCATGTCACATGCAGGGTCAGTGTGTTACTTTTCACTTCCTTAACCGGAGCACTTCAGCATATCCTCATAGAACGCGTACGGCACAACGAGATTTCCTCTGCCTTCCCCCAGTTCAATCCAGGGTTTGCCCTTGCCGTGATAATCGGAACCGCCGCTCTGTTTCAGACCGAACCGCTCGGCCAGGGAGACTGCTGTCCTGGTCATTTCTTCATCGAACTCTGTATACTGCGTTTCTATTGCGTCAAGACCTGCTTCCTTCGCTTCGGGAAGGAATACTTCCATTTCCTCCGGCGTCAGATTCAGCAGCGGATGCGCCATGATGGCTGTTGCGTTATATGTCTTGATAAAACGGATGGCAGCCGTTGAAGGAATACGCTTGGCAGGCTCATAGTAACCGACACTTTCATCCAGGATCGTATCAAATGCTTCCGGCACACTCTTTACATACCCCTTGGCCACCAGCACTCTGGCAACATGCGAACGGTTATATGTTCCGTTTGTCAGGGCAGTCACTTCCTCTTCGGTGATTTCATAACCTGCATTGTTCAGGTTTTCAATCAGTTTGCGGCTGCTGTTCATTTTGGCAATCTTGGCAAATTCAAGAAAGTCTTCAATTTCAGGCCAGTATTCCTCACGGAAGAAAAGACCCACTATGTGGATTTCCTTGCTGTTCCATTCCGTTGTAAACTCACAGCCCGGCACCGTGATCACATCACTGTGTTCACCGGCTGCCATAAACTCCTTCAGTCCCTTTGACGTATTGTGGTCAGTCAGCGCCAGTGCGGAAAGACCTTTCTCTTCCGCAAGACGCACCAGTTCCGTCGGGGTGAGCGAACCATCGGAGAATACGGAATGACTGTGCAGATCAACTTTCTTATCCATACGGATTAATCATATCACACTGCTGTTACGGGGTTGCGCAGAACGATTCCGTTTTCAGCGAGCAGCTCTTCTGCTTCCGCGAAGGTACCGGCTGTACGGTTGGCACCGGTTCCCCGCAGCACAGATGCGGACTGGGCACTGCCCAGTGCCATGCATGAAGGAAGGTCATACTGCTTCAGCCATCCGCAGAGAAAACCTGCCATATATGCATCCCCGGCGCCGGTGGTATCCGCAGGTCTGCCGCGGAACAATGTGCCCATCGTATATGTATTCTTAAAGTCCGTGATCAGAACGCCTTTGTCCGCCAGCTTGATGCCGAATACTTTCAAAGGATACTGACGGAAGAATTCACAGATAACAGTAAGATCATCACTGCCGCAGTACTGGGAGGCTTCCTGCAGGCTGGGAATGAATACATCGCAGTTCTTCAGAGCAGAGGCTATATTGTCCAGCCATTTTCCCGAACGGTCATAGGATGCATCCATGGATGTAGTAAGACCGCAAGCATGTGCTCTATTCATCAGTTTCCCCAATCCTTCGCCATCCAGGGCATGCAGGATATTGGCACTGCCGACGTGAAGATGACGGGCGCTTATGAGCATGTCATCGGTGATCATGTCCTCGCGCAGGGAATGGTTGCCGCTGTCCGGCATCCGGATGATATGTCTGTCCCCGCTTTCATCCACCAGGAGAACCGGTGAAGCCGTGTGCACCGAATGACTGCGCAGGACATAGTCTGTATGCACGCCTGCCTGATGCAGATCCTGCAGGATCAGCTCACCTGCCGCATCCTCGCCGCAGTATGCGCACAGTGCCGAAGACATACCAAGTCTTGCAAGATTCACTGCTGTATTGAGGGCATCTCCTCCCGAAGAAGCGAAGTATCCCTCCGCCAGCACACTGTCCGTATCAAAAAGATCACGGCTGATGCCGGTCAGAAGTGTATCCCAGGCTGCTGCGCCTGCACAGAGCACATCATATTTCCGCAAGCTGTTCATGCCAGTATTCCTCTCCGTCTGTAAAGTATTCAAAGCATACATCCTTCAGCGCTTTCTCCCAGATCTCATACCGGGTAAACCGCACCGCTTCGGGAACCGTATATCCGATGCGGAACAGGTCTCTGCAAAGCTTGTATGACAGTCTTTTGTCCGAGAGTCTGCCGGTGCCGTACAGAAAGGAGCCGTACTGTTTGTCAGCACTGCTCAGGTGAATAAATACAAGCGCCGTATGATAAAACTCTCTGCACAGCAGCTCTTCACTGCATTCCCCGAAACCGAGGGCATCGGCCTGCTTCTGCAGCTCACGCTTGTCACGCTCCGCAAGTCTGTCACCGGCCATACTGCACTGCATCCAGAACATGATGAAACGGTCCGCAGCGTTTCTGCCGCGCACATAACGTTTCTCCATGATCTGCCGTATGCCTGCCGTTTCCGCAAGCCCCTGTCTTTCCGCTTCTTCAAGCAGTGCAAACCGGATATCCGCATTGCTTTCCGCATAAATGCATGCCGGCCAGTCTGCCATCTTCTCTTCAAGATCCAATGTATTGTTTTCCTGTTTTCTCTTCAGTTCCATATGCTGTCCTTTTCAATGGAAGCATACCCATATAACGAAGGAAAATCAATCTGCTATACCGTTCTGACGGATTTGAAATAGGTCCATTTCACCTGACGCTGATCGAGCACTTCAGCAATTTCCGCAAGCAGTCCTTCCCGCACCGCCACAACCACCAGAGCGTTTTCTGCAAGCTCTGCTTTATCCAGTTCCGTAATTGGTCTTCCGCACAGAACTTTCCTGCTCTCTGCTTTGCTCACGAGGAATCCGTCCAGCAGGATATCCCTGTAATGAAGAACCTTGCGGGCAAAGCGTTCCCCGACCACCCCGGCTCCGTAGATATACAGATGTTCATGCGACCGTATTGCCTTCAGTACTTCTTCATCGATCTGCAGGAAGAAGTCTTCATACTGCATATGCGCTTCAAAGCATTTGTACATAATCCGGTCTGCTTCCGTATGACTGCATGCTTCCCGGAGATCATATTCCGGTGTCAGTCTCTGCCAGAGATACCGGCAGCGCTCATACATTCTGGCAATATTCTTATCACTGCCGTATGTATGTATATCCCTTTCGGCAGCGAAAGTGCACATCAGCCGGTAATTCAGAAGATATCCGTAGAAGTTCCTTGGTGCAGGTTTGCTGTTCATTACAGAATCGGCACGCAGACGCAGCGTGAAATACTGCTTCGGCACATAGCGCACCCGCTCTGCACTCAGTATACCCGCATAGGCAAAGTATTCATCTTCATGGATGCAGCCTTCGGCATACCGGATGCCTTCTCTCTGCAGAAAGGCACGCTTCCAGAAAGTCCGCTGCGGATAACATGTCCACTCATCCTGCTGCACGAAAAGATCAAGCAGTTCACTGCCGCTCACCGAATGATCCGGATAGATGCCCGATCTTTTTTCGAAGGGAGGTGTATAGGCTCTTAGCATCTCCTGCGAATCAAAGAGATTGCGCGCATCAAAGAAGACCGCATCCAGATTCTCTTCAGCTGATATACCGTAAAGCTCTGCCAGTGTCTCCGGTTCAATCAGATCATCCGAATCCAGATAATAAATGTATTCACCCTGCGCCTGTTCCAAAGCAAAGTTTCTTGCGTATCCCTGCCGTCTGTTCTCCGGCAGATGGAATACTCTGACTCGTCTGTCTTTTCCGGCATACCTGTCGAGGATTTCACCGGAGTGATCGGTTGAAGCATCATCCACACAGATTATTTCCAGATTCTGAAGTGTCTGCGACAATACACAGTCCAGGGATTCACCCAGATACTTCTCCGTATTGTATACGGGTATGATCACAGTTACTTTCGGTTTCATTGCTGTATTCAGTCCGGCTGTCATGTGTCGTTCCTTTCCGGCATTGACTGCCCCGGTTCATTACTTCTTCTGTGTATTACCTGTCAGGCGGAAGGCTATATCCAGCGCTGCCTGCAGGTTTGTTTCATCAATTGTGTAATCAGCACCTCTGTCATTGGACGATTTAATGAATTCAGGCATAATCGGTCCTTCCACCACCGGCAGATAGTACGTGCCTTTCTCATGCAGTACATACAGATAGCTGTATTTCACCCAGTTCCGTCCGAATGTTTCCACCATTGCCGCTTCCGGTCTCATGTAGAGCGTGGTGGCGTTGTTGGCACCGTGCGGAGAAAAGACAATATCGGCATTGTAGTAATAATTCATCTGTTCCAGCAGACTGTGCTCTTCGGGAATCATCACGTCAAAACCATAGCGCTCCGCAATCTCCTCACCGTTGAGCAGCTTCCGGATGCCGACCCGTTTTACATACAGATACCGCGGGTATTTGTCATGATTCAGGGTCAGCTTCTTCTGAATCCTTTCCGCCATCCGTTTCAGCACCGGTGCCGAATAATGACGGTCATTCTGCATCAGTTTAGGATAATGCACTTCTTCAAATTCATAGCAGACACCCGGGGTGAAATCACCCAGGGTAAGAATGCGCTCATCAGGTATGCCGTAGATCTGCAGCAGTTCCCTGATATAGCTGCGCTCAGGGACAACATATCTGCCCGTGAAACCGGCTTCTTCCATCAGCTGAATGCAGTCCATGGATTCAAAGCTGAAATGGGAATAGTTGAATGCCCACAGTTTGGCAAGAATGCAGTACGAACCGGACATAAATACTGTTTCCGGCTGAATGGAATGTGTATTGACCGGCAGGTCATATATATGCGTCCAGACCTCTTTTACGCTGTATGCATCCCACTGTTCCTTCAGATGATGCCCGGAAGCGTCAAAAAGATACATAACCGCGCTGCTTGGAGCCGTGGTCATGCCCCGGAGATTTCTGAAAGCATACATCCGGTAACCGGGCTGGCCTGATTCTTTCTCAGATACACCGGCAATCTCTTCCGCCGGCACAAAATCCGCATCACTGCATGGTGTATACACGGGAATATGACTGTCCTTCAGTTTTGTCAGGATCTCGATGCATGTCTGTTCCAGATTCACGCAGACCATCACATTCTCAAAAAGACCGTCTGCGAAGTCCCGGGTGATCTGTTCCGGATCCGCAATCGTCAGCCCGTCTGCTTTCTCACCGGCATGCGCCATGTCGTATATTCCGGTGATTTCTGTCTGCGGGCTGTATTTCTTCATCAGGGTGTATATCCGTTTACCGTAAATGCCGTAACCCCATAAAGCTGTTCTCATAGTTATGTACCTCTGTAATGTCACAGAACAGTGTTGATTTCTGTGTCTTATGTTAACAATTTTACACTATTAGCCGTATTGAGTAACGTGATAATGAGAATGCATGCAGACATGCGCGGCAGATACAGCTGTCAGACGGATATACGAAATGCATTCAGGCAATAAAAAACACAGCCTGACCTTCTGATCAGACTGCGTCTTTTCCGTTTGTATTTGCTCAGTTTCCGGAAAGATCGATTGTAATCTCCGGTATATCCACAACGTTCTCTTTGTCACCTTCCGCTACAGCCATCTTCATGATGACTGTCTGAATATCTTCCGGCGCGATACCGTTGCCTTCCAGTGAAATACTGCTGTTGTTCTTATCAATGCCGAACTCTACGGCGGCTGCTTTGCCGGGAGAGAAAGTCACCTCAAAGTTATTGAATGTGGTACGCATGCCATTGACCATCGGAGCCAGATCGGTATCATAATATCCTTTCACAAACACAGTCTTTGACACATCGGATTCATTGACCGCCAGGAAAACAAGATAATAGCTGTCTTCCGTATCCTTTGTGCCCTTCAGAAGAAGACGGATACCGTTGCCGCTGTAAACTTCCTCACCGCTCAGATCCGCTTCCGGAATATCACCGGAGAAAGGAATCTCAAACAATACGGCTTCATGTTCGGAATTGTCTTCCGCATCGGCCACTCTGCCCATGAAGGAAATACCGGCAACATCCTGAATGCCGTACATATCGAATGAATCAGCGGACACAAGGTGGTTCAGTCTGATCGGAACCAGCGTTCTGGCATGAGGCGCCAGTTTGACATCATAGTGTTTGACCACCATGCCGCCGTTGTCATTGAACACAATATTGTTTACAGCCGGTTCATCATAGTGGAAGATCACGGTCTGATCCGTGGTATTCTCAGCTTCCATGTAAATGATTCCTTCTTCCGTAAACACGGCAGCGCCGACTTCGACACCATCCTGTGAGAAATAGTCACCGGTCACAAATGTCTTCACGCCGGATCCTTCCGCTTCCGCGAATCTGCCGTCTTCCACCGCAAGCCGGAACGTATCTTCGGAAAGATCATAGGATCCTGCAGAAGATGTTTTAAGTTTGATCGGTCCGGTGGTCAGATAGTTCTCATTGTTTTCATCCTGTACGGTGAAGATGAATTCCATCTCGGCAATATCCGTAATGCCGTAAGTATTGAAAGTATCGTCCCTGAGACTCAGACGGGTGGTCTTGGAGGCGCCGGCATCCAGACTTTCCATGAGGAATGTAGAATAATCAGAAACCAGGCAGTATCCGTTGACGGAGGTCGGATTGTCTGTATCGGTTCCGGACTTAACAGTCAGTTTCTGAGCCGAATTGTTCTCCATCAGGATTTCAAGCTCAGCACCTGATCCGCTGTATGCCAGTTTCACTGCTGTAATGCGGAGATCTTTTTCATCCACAAGAACCGTATTCTCTTCAATTGTTCCTTTGCCTTCAAAGGTCTTCGCCTCTTCCGGTTCCGGTGCCGGTTCTTCCGACGGTGCTGCAGACGGTGCAGGTTCGGTTTCCTTCACTTCCGGTTTTTCCGATGCCGGGGCTGATGCAGTACTCTGCGCAGAACCTGATCCGCAGGCACTTAACCCCAAAAGCAATGCCAATACACAAAATGCTCTTCTTTTCATAACCCCTATCCTTTCGTATTCTTTTATCCTATCACTGTCTGCCCTTCCGGATGTCGTATTTTTCGCGTAAGCAATAAAAAACCCTGCACTGTGCGTACAGGGTCAGCTGTGCAAACAATCAGCCTACGCTTGCGTTTCCGTGCTTATATACAAATTCCGAGCAGTGTTCTGTCAGTGCCACTGCCAGCATCACATACAGATCCGTATAATGCGTGCCGTTGTCCCAGGGATTCTGTTTGTTCGGGTTTAAACCGTACTTCGGCTGCACGGCATCATACGCAGAGGGATTCTTCATAAAGCAGTACGGAGACTCGTCGGGATTGGCTTCTTTATACAGTTTGAAGGAATCAAGCACTGTTTCGGCATAGTTGATGACTTCCTTAACCAGATTTCTGATCGTCAGGAACACCCATCCGCCCATCTCGGTCCTGGCATCCTTCTCATTCGGAATCAGCTGTTTGTTCAGCACTGCATTGCAGGCTTCGACCAGTTTCTTCATCTCATCCTCGATATCCTCAGACTGCGCAATGATAAACGTATACTTGTCAATTGCCCGTACTTTGGAAAGGATACCTGCCTTTACGTAGAATGAACCGTCGGACAGGATACCGAAGTTATCGGCGATTGCCTTGTTTCTGAAATTATTGATGTAGTCATTCAGTCTGGCCTTGCGGTAACCGTCCCGCAGTGATGAAGGATCCATCCTGTCACGGTTGTTTTCCAGGAACTGCTGCGCACTGACCGCAATCCTCTCTGACTCACCCCAGTTTTCGTTGATGATGGAAGAGACCTGGCGTGTATCGATTTCAATTGTCTTATATGTCTTTTCCGTAATTCCCGCATCACCGAAGTTGAATACCATGTAGATCAGACGGAATCCCTTCCTGAGCGTTTTCTGATCAACCAGTTCCAGCAGAATCCTGCTGAGATCCGTGCATGGATTCATAAGTGTCACGATATCGCGGTAATACTGCATGATCATATCGTAGCGTTCCTTTTTGTCGAGGGGTAGCCCGGCATACCATGTTGGGCGGGCACTGCCGTTCAGGTATTTCGCAAATGAATCCCGGTTGGCTGTATGAAAGGATGACATCCATCCGTTTGCCAGATCACCGTATGCGAATGTTTCCAGCATATCTTCGGTCTTTTTGCATTCGTTGTTCGGAACCATAACCTGAAGCTGTTTGATGGCATCGTTGCAGTTCTTCACAAACACTTCCAGTTCTGCGCGTATTTCTTTTTCTTCTATGCTTTCCCATTCAAGGGTATTGCCCTGCTGTTCATTATTCAGACTCATACTCTGTCCATCGCTCCTTCCACTGACCCGTGATCATCAGAATCTGATCTCATAATCACGCACATACCACCTGCCGCCGTTGGTCCGGATCAGGTTTCTTCTGTTCGGCGAACCAAGCTGTTTGCCGTTTTTGTCAAAGGCAATCGTCTGCACAGAGGCATATTCAACCTTATCGCCGTACCGTGCCGCAATGCTCTGCTGATCCTCAGCGGACAGGAAGTAAGAATCAAGACCGCTCTCATCACTGTATCCCTTCACAACCGTGATCTTCGTGGCTTCCTTCACCACTTCCGCATGCACGTATTCACCATGGAAGCGTTCCTGGTGCAGATCCCAGAAATACAGCAGCTCTGATTCCTGGATGGGATTCTGTCTTCTTTCCGGCTGTATGCATTCCTGATACAGGTCATAGTTCTTTTCTTTAATGGCCTGACGGAAGATCTCCACCAGTCTTTCCGGGGTAACATCCTCCGGTACGGATTTTTCCGTATACCAGCTTTCCTTGATGGCGGCAACTTCCTCTTCATCCACGAAGCGTCCGCTTGTCTCCTGTTCGGGATCATACAGTCCCAGCACATGTCCCGGCACATACAGCGCAACCGGTTCAACCACCACGCCGAACACTGCTCCGCCGACCTTCTTCTCACCGGCTTCCGGAACTTCCAGCGTCATATCGGTGATTTCGCCAAGCACCGTCCATTTGTCGACTTCAAGCATCGTGGTATCAACCAGTCTGCGGTAACGCTTGACTGCTTCATACGGCCCCAGCCATTTGCGTCCGTCGATCTTCACAAAGTACATACCCGTGGAGCGCTTGCCCATGTATACATATTCACCGGTGATACCGACAAACTGATTCATCGGATAGCGCACTTCATCAAGAATTACATATTTGCCCTTCAGCTCTTCAATGGACACCTGGGTGACATCCGGTGCCGGGAAGACTCTTTCCAGCAGCTTATCCGCATACTGTGCACGCAGCGCATTCCATGCCCGTTCGCTCTTTTCGGCATACAGGGCCCGGATATTCGCTTCATTCTGCAGGTAAACAACCATATCCTCCGTGATATCCGTGAAATTGCCGGTCGCACCCATGATGCACTTTCTGGCTCTTTCAAACAGCGCTTTGATGCGTTCATCCTGCGGCGCAAACTCATTGAGGATCATGATGCGTGACAAAGCATCTTCCTTCGAACGGAAAAGACCGGACGCACCGTTTGCTCTCTTCACTTCATTCTCAAACTCTTTCAGATACATCTCAGCCTGCTGAATACGCATGGTGAGATTGGCCTCATTGACCGTGAACGTCGTTTTATCAACCATTATACTTGTACCTCACTGTCTGCTTATCTGATTAAAATATAGCATATCTGCTTTACCGCTCATATCCTCCGGACAGTGGGTTTCTGCCATAAAAAAGATCATGCATACACATGATCTCTGTACGGATTATCCTTTACGGTATTTCCAGATGCACCAAATGGCTCTGATGCCGTCCTTCACACCGATTTTCTTGCCCTCCGTATTGGTCCGGGGATAATAGGAAACCGGCACTTCCTTCACCCGTACGTGCATCGCCGCAATCTTTGCAGTGATCTCGGGTTCAAAGCCGAACCTGCTTTCCTGAATATTTACAGACTGTATGATGTCACGGCGGAAGGCTTTATAGCAGGTTTCCATGTCGGTCAGGTTAAGGTGCGTAAAACGGTTGGACAGCCAGGTCAGAAATGTATTGGCAAGCTGGTTGGCTTTATAGCCTTTCTTCTCCTGATTCAGGAAACGCGAACCGTAGCAGACATCGCATTCATCATTGGCAATCGGATCCGTAACCAGCGGATACTCATCGGGATCATATTCGAGATCGGCATCCTGCACAATGACGATATCTCCGGTCGCATACTGAAACCCGGTCCGCAGCGCACCGCCCTTGCCCTGATTCACCTCGTGGTAAACGATTCTCGAAACAAGCGGTTTGATTTCCTTTTCAAGGATATCCCGGGTGCCGTCCGTGCTCATATCATCCACCACAATGATTTCCTTGTTCTTCACCGGCGATGCAAGAACCTTGTCCACAATCGTGCGGATGCTGTTTTTTTCGTTGTAGCAGGGAATGATGACAGATAGTGTATAGTCTGTTTTATTCATAATGTACCTCATATTTTATGCATACCGGACAGGAGATATGCATATACTCATTCAAGTTCGGAAAGCTTTGTTTCGGCAAGGGGAACAATAAAGTCATACCGCTTTGCATAAAAGTCTTTGATTCTGCCGATCTGGTTCTGCCAGGCTCCGGAATAATCACCGAAGCGCTGATACTGTTCTCCCATCAGTCCGGACCATTCTGCATCCCACCGGTCAACCGTTTCATTTACACGTTCGGATGAAAGATCAGAGGAACCAATCTGTTTCAGGGAATCCATGAACATCACTCTGAATGCCGGGGCCTGCAGAACAGAGGCAAACAGCGGGAAATTGTCGATGACATCCTGGAGGGAATCCCTGTCAAAAGCAGCCATGCCGCCGTTGTACATACCGGAGGAAAACTCCGTATCGTACATCATGAAACGCCATCTGCCATCACCGTATTCATACTGCGGTTCCGCTTCAACAGAACGCCATAACTCACAGTTCTTATCGGGCTTGAAATCATAATTGGCCATATATATGTTCGCCGCAAAATAATCGGCCATGCTCTGCACGTCCATAACACTGCAGAACTCTTTCCAGACTTCCTCATCACGGAAATCCCTTTCCGCATATGCCAGCAGCTCATCATACAGACCTGACGCTTCTTCATTGCCGTCTTCGAATTCCCCTTCTTTGACAATCACGGCATTCTCAATACCGTAATGATCCTGCACATACTGTGCGCAGTAGCGGTCATTCAGACAGTACACACCCCAGTATTCGCCGTTCAGGAATACGACTGCAGGTCTCGTTTTCTGGGTCGCAAAGTGCCTGTCCGCAAGCAGGGACTGCTGCCAGCCGTCCTTGAAGATCAGATCATTTGCCGCATTGCCGCCGTTGCGCAGCGTGATGTACTTATACGATTCCGCATCCCCCGCAAACAGAGGATAGCTGAACTGTGAGGCTCCGTACTGTGAGCGTGCATAGAGACGGAAGGACTTATGTGAAAACATCCGTGAAGCAGATCCCTGAAGACGGAAAGCCGCATCCTGCTGAAACGAGAGCTCATCACTGCCGTCGAACAGTTCCACGGAAAGCGGACGCTCCCAGTCTTTTCCCTTCTGCGTATAGTTGGCCTGGATGAGATACCACAAATCATGGTCAATTAAATATTCCTTATGATCGTCTTCACGGATCCACTCATCAAAGACACGGCCCTTGACCATAATGCCGGTCTCATAATCCAGCAGCGCGTCCGGTTCACACACAAGCGACACCACCATGATCCCGCCGTAATCGGAAACCAGACTGCGGCCGGGAAAATACGTGCCTGTGCTGACCGGTCCCGCCGTACCGTCCGGTGCATATGCCACAGCCCGTATGATCCAGGCATCCGGCAGATCCGCTGCTTCGTTCAGTTCATGCACCACGTCAATTTTCATCAGGGCAATGGTTTCTTCATCCAGCCAGGAGTTTCCGCTGCCCGAAAGAACAATCCCTTCCCTGTATTCCGATGACTTCTCATCCGGCAGTGTACCGTCGGTTGTATAGCGGATGGTGTAGTTCTTTGGTGCACTCAGCTGCAGGACAGTACCCTCCGCACATGCGCCCGGAGACACTGAAAAGGAAACGGATACAGGTTCATAAGACTTCTCACGGCAGCCTGTATGGATGATCACTAAGGCAGTCAGAAGAACTGACCGCACAATTTTGCGGAAAAAACCATTCATACCCTACAATTCCTTTAATATTTGCATATACTATCATAAACGGAATATTTGTACATACTTACCTCATTGCGAATATGTATTATTGCTGTAGAGTGAAGCCCTATGAGAAAGAACAGTAACCCTGAAAACATCCTGCCGGTTATCCCGTATATTTTTTTCGGCATCGTCCTGATTGCCGGCATCCTCCGTATCTTCACCTTTTCCATCGGTCTCAACTATTATGATCTCCACGACTTTATAGAAGGAGTTCTCTGGGCAGATGCTTCCCTGAAGTCCGGTTCAATTATCAATCCGGAGTATATTTACTATTACATTGTCCCCTTCGGTTCAAACATCATCATGGCTCCCTTTGTGAAGCTGCTGGGGGTCAGTCTAACTGCCAATCAGCTCGGCATGGTTGTGTATTATATTCTCTTCCTGGGAGTGATGCTGCGGCTGGCAGAATCCCTGTATGACGACTGGAACAGCAGGCTGATCTTCTGTTCCGTATTATGCATGTTTTTCTTTATTTACGTGGGCGACAACCTCCTGCATCACCTGCTGGCTTACGGCATCGGCTTCGTCTGCTTAATGGGGATGCTTTCATGTCTGATCAATATAGACAAAGGCAGAAACATACGCAGAAACCGGATCCTGCTGGTTCTGTTCTATCTCTGGAGCTCCGCAAACGGCATCGGCTGTGCAGCATTATGCGGACTGCAGGTGTTTGCCTCCCTGCTGTACGCCAATTACAAAAACCATTCCCTGTTCTCCCGTGACAGCATCATTAACTCCCTGTGCATGATCATCCCGATTTTTATCGGACTGCTCATATTCAGGTATTATGACTCCCGTGCCATCACCATGAATATGCTGAACAGGAGATTCATAATGGCGGATGTTCCTACCGTCGTAGAGCGGATCACCAATACGATCTTTATTGATTACTTTAAGGTTCTCTATTACATGCCGGGACAGGTTTACCTGTTCAGTCCCGAAGGTGCCTTCAGTATCATTAAGCTTGCCTATGCCCTGGCTGTTCCGGGGATCCCGATTTACCTGTACAGAAAACACAGAGACAGCTTCCGGATTGCGGGTATTAGCACCACAACCCAAACAATGATGTATACAGCCCATGTGCTTATCATCCTCACCTGTATCGGTCAGTTCTGTTTATTCGAAAAATATACCCACCGGTATCTGTTCAACGGCATTCTTTCCCTGATATGCATCGGTGCAGCCGGCATGGCGGGATCTATAAAGACACCGGAAAAGAATCTGCGAATTGTGCCGTTCCTGGTGCTGGCAACAGTTCTGACAGGCCATATCATTGCCATCAACATTCCCAAAGGAATCCGGCAAAAAGAAGAACTCAGAAATATATACACCGTTCTGGAAAAAGAGCATATGACCCGCGGGTATATATGCAGCAGGTATTACAAGAGCACGGAGCTGTTTGCGGACGGAAACCTGGTCACTTCCGTTATCAACTATGATCAGGAAGCCGACAAATTCTATGTTGAATATGACCGTATTTATTTAGGTGAAGAGACCAGACCTGACACAGAGCGTTTCTTTATACTCAATGACACAAGATACAGCGTCCATCATGAAGGTGATCAGCAGCTGGAAGAAAACTGCACGGACAAAGTAACACTGGACAAAGTTACAATCTACTTTTTTGACACCGAAGACTGGGATACCCTTTTCACGGTAAAAGACAATTACCTACTCAGATAAATATGTTCCTGCGTCTGGATGTAGAGACGCTGCCGCAGAATAATCAGGATTACAGTGTCTGCTGAAGAAACGGCCCTGCAGTATACAGAGCCCGTTTATCATGTATACGAAAATAAAGGACTTTACGATGTGTACCGGTCTTTGTCCCGATACACAGTTCTGTTTATCCTTCAGAGTTTCCGGGCAGCTTATGCGGATCAGTAAGGAAAGTATGATTCCGCGAAGTGATCCTTGCCGTTGAAGAAACGTGACTGGTCTTCAAATGAATACGTATATTCCGGATGATCGGCCAGCGGTTCATATACTATTTTTCCGGACCCGCGGAAATAGAACGACAGCTTCGCAGTTGCCTCATCCACAGTCTTGAAAGGTGTAGCACATCCGTAGAAAGGAAATCCCGTCCCGCTGAATTCTTCCTTGTCATTCCGGTAAACGGTCCAAACCAGGTCTTTTGAATCCACTACAATATACCCTTCGTCATACTTAAGACTCTTTGTATAGAAATACACGCAGTCATTCACGGTTTCACCGTGTTCGGTTTTCTTCGCTTCCATGTACACCGGTGCAACCGCCAGCAGATCATTGATGTTGTCATCCGTCACCTCAATCACAAGCTGGTTTTTGCCGGCTTCGGACTCCGGCTGCGTTTCCGCAGCTGCAGCTTCAGGTGCAGCTTCTGCTGTTTCGGCAGGTTCAGCGGCTGCGGCGGCACCCGGTTCCTTTGCGGCGGAGGACCCGCAGCCCGTCAGCAACAGTATTCCCAATGAAGCAATCAGTAATCTCTTCATGGTTTCCCTCCCATCAGATATTAAAGAAATCGTAGAACTGCAGAGCAAACCCTGTCAATTCAGAGAATGTAAAATCATGTACAAATAATCAGTAAAAGGATCTTGCCTGCATCACGTAAGATTCCGGGTATACCGTCATTTCCTCATTGCATCAGAACAGCAGTACAACGATTCCTGCAACAATCGCCGCACCGGCAATCCAGACCAGCGACAGAATACAGCGTTTGATTAATACCTGCCGCCAGGTCTGCACATACGGGATATCCTCACATCCGGGCAGATTCCAGAACCTGCTTATTCCCACCCAGATTTTATCAATCACGATTCCGTCAAACCAGTTCATGACTTCCAGAATCAGCAGTGCCTGCAGATAGGCTGTCTTAAAATCAGACACACGGTTCCACACTCCGATAATCAGCACCAGTGCCGCCAGCATAACTATAAAGAATTCAGTCATGAAGACTTTGCGTTTGTGCAGCATCGTTTCCCGATCAATCAGACCAATTTCGATTGCCCTTTCCTGCACCGGTTTCGGGTAGAAATACAGTCCGTCTACAGCTCCGCCTCTGACAGCGTACCGCACCATTGCCGTAAACAGCAGACAATACAATACCACCTGCAATACCATCAACATACCATTTATTTCTCCCTTACCGTGCAGCTGACAGGCTGTGTGATAATTGCCACACAAATTAGTTCGCACTAACCGTATTATACTCCAGAGCTGCCAGATGAAAGACAAAAACCATTAATGATCACAGCATAATTCCGGTGAAAATACCCGCCTTTCCGGATGGATTCGGTATATTCACGCTGTTCACATGCCGGCTGTTTTTTCATTATCTGCGTTTCAGACCGGTCAGCACCCAGTCCTTTTTCTTCAATTCGTATTCCCTGCCGCAATACGGGCAGTTTCTCAGATGTACCGCATCGAAGCTTCCGCCGCATCCATCACACCTTACCCGCAGGAATGTGAAGGCCGGATTGTATTCCGCTGTGACTTCCTTTTCCACACAGAACCGGAACTGTTCATCTTTTTCCCTGACGCGTCTTCCTGCATAGGTATCCGTCAGGAATGCTGTTCCTTCCACCCGCAGGATATCCCCTGTCTTTTCACATCTGCGGATATAAAGCGCTCCCCGATACTGCATGTCAATCACTATATCCAGTCTGGAAAGATCATCATCCCCTTCCCATATCGCAAGGGATTCCCTGTCATTCTCGAAGGCAGCTGATCTCAGCAATGCCAGAATTCTGCCTTCAAACGCCTCATAGGAGAATTCAGGTTCATATGCCTGCATGAACTCCATCATCTTCTTCCTGCTGTTGATTCCCTTCAGCATGGAAAATGATCTTCCCGCTTCAAAAAATAACTTCCCGGCAAGGATCAGACTGCGGATAATATACCAGCAGAAGGCAAACACGCCGCCATAGAACGCCCCCATAAACAATGCCGCAAGGATTCTGAAGACCAGCATCATATCATCCCCGACAAAAAAGAAGATGACCGCAAGCACGCTGCCGCAGAGCACGCCCACAATGGTCAGTTCCCTTTTGAGGTTATCCATCAATGTTCCCCGCTCCACAATGCCGGGAACGGTATAATAGGAAACCGCGCACGGGTACACTTCTTCCATTTCAAAATGCGTTCCGCAGTAAGGACATCCGTCACGTGCCTCTTCGGCGGTCATCGTATGTCCGCAGTTGGGACAGGTACAGGTACCGGGAGAATTGTCCTCCCTGTCCAGGAATGACACATACAGATTAACCGGACGACTGTATTTCCGGATCATCTTTTCTCCCCTGCGGTATGTCAGATTCTGCCTGGCTTCCCGGTAGATGATTCTGGAAGTGTATCCATTGCCGCTGCGGGGCAGACTTCCCCGGATCTCATCCTTCACATGGACGAACTCTTCTTCTCGTTTCACGTTCTGATCTTTCAGGCGTGTTTCCTGAAGATCCAGCATATACCGCAGATCAATGGAAGCCGATACAGGTTCTTTCCCGTTCAGTGACCACTGATGCAGCTCATCGGTAAATTGTTCCAGCAGGTCCATATGTACCTTCCTCCTGATACATTTCTTTCAATCTATTACCGCAATAATCTTAATACTAATCCAACGCATTATCCATGCACAGAGAAAAGACCTCACATGATTCATGCAAGGTCTCATCATTAATCCACTAATTCGATTTGTTCGATTAATACCCGGAATACATCGGGACATATCACGTAACACTCTCACTTAACGTCCTATCGCACCAAATTTTCATTCTCGCTGAACCTTCTTACGGTCCGTTATATGGCGTTACGTCAGGGTCGATCCGTCATCTCTCGCATCGTTTTCGGTGACGTGACTTTCTTACGAACCGACATCCTCGGAACTTCACCAAACAATCCGCAAGCCCTTGAAATTACGGGACTTTTGGGACGTTTCGGTCTTTTTCTCTTGGGTGTATTACAAGACGAAAGGGTATAAAAAAAGCCTCATGCCATGACGTTTCGTCATAGCACAAGGCTTCTGGTTTTACTATGTTTTTCAGGCTGTCAGACGCTCATTCGAGTTTGGTAATTCCAGGCTCATCGTGAGTGTCACGCGACAGGACAATTTGTTATTCCCACTCGATTGTTCCGCTGGGTTTCGGTGTGAGATCATACAGCACACGGTTGACATGCGGAACTTCTGTGGTGATGCGCTTGGTGATATGTCTGAGCAAATCGTAAGGGATCTCTTCGATGCTTGCCTCGATTGCATCGGTTGTGTTGACTGCACGGATTACTACGAACCAGTCAAAGGAACGCTTGCCGTCACGGATACCTGTGGACTTGAAGTCCGGTACGATCGTGAAGTACTGCCATACTTTGCCGGCCAGACCGTTCTTGGCAAATTCTTCTCTCAGGATAGCGTCGGATTCACGGACAGCTTCCAGTCTGTCTCTGGTGATGGCGCCCGGTGTTCTTACCGCAAGACCGGGTCCCGGGAACGGCTGTCTTTCAACCATGCTTTCCGGAAGACCGAGTGCTTTACCGACAACACGGACTTCATCTTTATAAAGAAGCTTGACCGGTTCAACGAGTTCCATATCCATCTCTTCCGGCAGTCCGCCTACATTGTGATGCGCCTTGATGCCCTTCTCGGATTCGAGAATATCCGGATAGATTGTGCCCTGGCCAAGGAAGTGAATGCCTTCCAGCTTGGCTGCTTCTTCATCAAACACCTTGATGAATTCTTCACCGATAATATGTCTCTTTTCTTCCGGATCGGATACACCTGCCACTTTGTCAATGAAACGGTCAGCCGCATCGACATAAATGAGGTTTGCGTTCATCTGGTTGCGGAATACTTCAATAACCTGTTCGGGTTCTCCCTTTCTGAGGAAACCGTGATTGACATGCACACAGACAAGATTCTGTCCGATGGCCTTGATCAGCAGCGCTGCCACAACAGAGGAATCCACACCTCCGCTGAGGGCGAGCAGGACTTTGCCGTCCTTGACCTGTTCTCTGACTTCTTTGACCTGCTGTTCGATGAAAGCTTCAGCCAGTTCAGGTGTTGTGATGCGTTCCATTGTTTCGGGGCGAACATTGCTCATAATAGTTTTCTCCTTCTTTTATAACGTAAAGAGACTTACACCGGTCTCTCCGTCATACGAATCAATCTTTACGGAAACCTGTTCATTCTTTGCGGTCGGAATATTCTTTCCCACATAGTCCGGACGGATCGGCAGCTCACGGTGGCCTCTGTCAATCAGTACGGCCAGCTGAATCCTGCTCGGTCTGCCTCTGCGGAATACAGCCTCGATTGCAGCCCTTACGGTTCTGCCCGTGTAGATTACATCATCCACGATGATCATCGTGTAATCTTCGGGATCCACCGGTATGACCACACCGGTTGTTTCCGGCTGTTCACTGAGCTCACTGAGATCATCCCTGTAATGGGTGATGTCGATCTCTCCCAGAGGAACTTTCACACCGCCGAACTTCTCTATGTTATCCGCCAGCATCTTCGCAAGTGAAACGCCTCTGCGCTGGATTCCCAGCAGGCAGATATGATCAGCACCATTGTTTTTCTCAATGATTTCATGCGCAATTCTTGCCATGGAACGATAGAGCTGCTGCTCATCCATAATGTCTGCTTTCCACTTCATACTCTTCACCTGTTCATATGCACACATAAGTTTATAACCAATCAGTCGGAATAAATCAATAAAATCCTGTACACAAACGCATTTTATTCACATGTGCGCCTGAGAATTTCCACCTCGCCGCAGCCCGTGAATGCATTTTCCGCAATGACCGTATCTTCACCAATCACAATCCGCTTCAGTGACACACAGTCCCGGAAGGCAAACGCACCGATTCTGCGCAGCTTTACAGGCAGGATCACTTCCTGCAGATCCCGGCATTCCTGGAATGTATACGGTGCTATCCGCACCACCCCGTCCGGGATGGTGATCTGCTGCAGAGAGGAGCGCACAAATGCATACTGCCAGAGGAAAATCAGCTGCGAAGGAAGCGTAATCTGCTTCAGTGACGTGCATCCCTCAAACACAAATCCGCCGATTTCCGACACGGTATCGGGTATCCGGATCTGCTCGATTTCCGGATGTCCGCGGAAGATGCCGTCATACAGCATACCGACCGGTTTTCCGTAATATGTATCCGGAATAACAACCACGGCATCATCCCCTGTATAGTAAGTCACCATATATGTATCGTTCACATTGTACTTGTAGTTGAAATCCTGCATGGATACCCTCCTCACAAGTGAACAATACCATGTATGAAGAGCTGTGTGAATCTCTTTTAAACAGTGTGTTTTTTGTTGTTTTTGTATACTTTTTTTCGTTCAGAAATGCCTCTTTTTCACAACACAGGTTTTATTATGAAATTTAAGCGAAATAATGCAAAAGACCTTTGTGAACAATCTAATTATTCATGTATAATGGCAGAGAACTGTTTTTGGTTCACCGGCCTTGGCAGAAGACCGGAACACGCTTTAAAAGCCTACCTTAATACAGTTAAAAAGCCTACTAAAGAGAAGAGAGGTAAAAGCAATGGCAGAAATCAATTTGAACAAGTATGGCATTACAGACGTCAAGGAGATCGTCTACAATCCTTCATACGATTGCCTGTATGAAGAAGAAATGAAGGCTGATCTCACAGGTTATGAAAAGGGACAGCTCACAGAACTGGGCGCTGTCAACGTCATGACCGGTATCTACACAGGACGTTCCCCTAAGGACAAATACATTGTCATGGATGAGAACTCCAAGGATACTGTATGGTGGAATTCCCCGGAATATCCGAACGACAACCATGAGCTGTCCGAAGAAAACTGGGCTAAACTGAAGAGCATCGCTCTGAAGCAACTCTCCGGCAAGAGACTGTTTGTTGTTGATGCATTCTGCGGTGCAAACGCTGATACACGTATGGCTGTCCGCTTCATTATGGAAGTTGCTTGGCAGGCACACTTTGTCCGCAACATGTTCATCAAGCCGACAGCTGAAGAACTCGAAACATTCGAGCCGAACTTCATCGTTTATACAGCTTCCAAGGCTAAGGTAGATGATTATAAGGAAATGGGTCTCAACTCCGAGACAGCTGTTGCCTTCAACATCACATCCCGTGAACAGGTTATCCTGAACACATGGTACGGCGGCGAAATGAAGAAAGGTATGTTCTCCATGATGAACTACTATCTCCCGCTGCAGGGAATCGCTTCCATGCACTGCTCCGCCAACACCGATATGGAAGGCAAGAACACAGCTATCTTCTTCGGTCTCTCCGGAACAGGTAAGACAACTCTGTCCACAGACCCGAAGCGTCTGCTCATCGGTGATGATGAACACGGCTGGGATGATGAAGGTGTCTTCAACTTCGAAGGCGGCTGCTATGCTAAGGTTATCAACCTCGACAAGGAATCCGAACCGGATATCTACAACACTATCAGACGTGATGCACTGCTCGAAAACGTTACAGTTGACGCAGAAGGCAAGATCGACTTCGCTGACAAGAGCGTAACAGAGAACACACGTGTTTCCTACCCGATCGACCACATCGAGAACATCGTTCAGGGCAAGGTCAGAACTACTTCTTCCGGTCCTGCAGCAGAGAACGTAATCTTCCTCTCCGCTGATGCATTCGGCGTTCTGCCGCCTGTATCCATCCTGACACCGGAACAGACACAGTACTACTTCCTCTCCGGTTTCACAGCTAAGCTGGCCGGCACAGAGCGTGGTATCACAGAACCGACACCGACATTCAGCGCTTGCTTCGGACAGGCATTCCTCGAGCTCCATCCGACAAAGTACGGTGAAGAACTCGTTAAGAAGATGCAGAAGAGCGGTGCTAAGGCATATCTGGTCAACACAGGCTGGAACGGAACCGGCAAGCGTATCTCCATCAAGGATACACGCGGTATCATCGATGCTATCCTGAGCGGTGATGTAAACAAGGCTCCGACAAAGACAATCCCTTACTTCAACTTCGAAGTACCGACAGAACTGCCGGGTGTTGATACAGGCATTCTGGATCCCCGTGATACTTATGCTAACGCTTCCGAATGGGAAGAAAAGGCAAAGGATCTCGCAGGCAGATTCATCAAGAACTTCCACAAGTATGAGTACAACCCTGCAGGCAAGGCTCTTGTCGCAGCTGGTCCTCAGCTTGACAAGTAATCACACTGCTGATTCTGAAAGAGATGCTCCGGCATCTCTTTTCTTTTTTCTCCCAGTATGACTATTATTAAAAAACAACAGGGGTACAGCGATGGAAAAAGTAAAATTCGGTATTATGGGCTGCGGCAGGATTGCGGCCAGGTTTGCGGAAGCACTGAGAGTTTCAGAGTACGGCGAAGCATATGCATGCGCTGCCAGGGAATTATCCAGAGCAGAGGCATTCGCACAGGAACATGCCTGCACCAAAGCATACGGAAACTATGAAGAGATGCTGGCAGATCCCGGTGTGGAGGCAGTCTATATTGCGACGGTGAACAACACCCATGCCCCGTATGCGCAGATGTGCATCAATGCCGGCAAAGCGGTTCTGTGTGAGAAACCGTTCTTTATGTGCAGGAAAGATGCTGAGGAAACATTTGCGCTCGCCAAAGAGAAAGGCATTCTGTGCATGGAAGGTTTCTGGACAAGAACAGTCCCCTCTTTTCTGAAGATGCGGGAATGGATCGACAGCGGCAGAATCGGTGAACTCAAACTGATCCGGGCAGGCTTCTGCTTCCGTATGCCGTATAATGAGCAGATAAAAAAGGTCACCTCCGGTGACCGTTGAATTTGAGCAGATGCGAAAGTGTCTGCTCATTTTATACTAAGAGTATGATTGATATCGATCTCTACACAGATTATCCATACTATGGAGCGTATACTGTTGATGACTTGTCAT
>JAFUCL010000099.1 GCA_017459725.1 Solobacterium sp.
CATTCTAAGATGCGACGTTCTCCATTTTTGGGCATTGATAGTTCCTGGGCAATACGTGAAGCACTCTTACGACCGTTCAAATAATCCTCGCATGCCTGTACTTTCTGCTCGTAACTGTATTTCGTTTTTCTTCCCATGATATAATCCCACCTCCGTGGGCAGTGCTTCTTATATTTGCACTGTCTACTTTGGTGGGATCATATCAGAACCTGCATTTTTTTCGTATGGGGCATTGCACAGTGAATTATGTCAGCCGGATTGCCGTGTCATGATCATGATCAGACATACCGCAAACTCAAGAACACCGGCGATGATATAGTTCCAGTCGACAGGTCCTTTTTCCATCTGTCCGTAACGAATGTTGGATTTGACGCGGGAATATGAATTGGCATCCAGTTTTCCCAGACTCGCATTATGACCGAGTAAGGTGTGAAGAAAAGAAAACCCGCAGAGAGATGTAACAACGGCAATATAACTTAATACATCGATATACCGTGTCCGCCCGTATTCCGTTAAAAAATACATGAGTAAAAACACTGCCAATCCGGCGATTAAGATCAGACTTGTCTTTTTCCAGCTCGGTTTCATCAAAGTCATCATAGCAAAAGAAACATCGGATGTGATCATCAACAAGTCGCCTTCCGGATGCTGATGATACGGGATTTTCTTCTTTCTGCGCGGTATGATGGAAACAGGGGGAGGAGAAACAGAATGAAGATACTGATACTGAACGGAAGTCCGCATGCCAAGGGTGCTACAGCGGATATGACGACGGCGTTTGCGAAAGGTGCCCGGGAAGCAGGACATGAAGTGAATGAACTGCGCTGTGCATTCCTGAATGTGAAGGGGTGTCTGGCCTGTGAATACTGCCATGAGAAGGAACAGGGTGTATGCGTGCAGAACGATGATATGCGCAAAGTGTATCCGGAGATACTCTCTGCGGATATGATCGTGTTTGCTTCGCCTGTGTACTACTTTACGCTGTCCGCACAGCTGCAGACCGTGATCCACCGCACCTATGCCATCGGTATTCCGCACAATGTGAAGAAAACCGCTCTCATCCTGAGCTCCGGGGATCCGATGGTCTACGGTCCCGCCATCACCCAGTACTGGCAGGCAATCGTGGAATACTGGGGCTGTGAGAACGCCGGTATCTTCACCGCATGTGAGAAGACAAATTACACGGAGGAAAAGCGGCAGGAACTCTACCGCTTCGGTAAGTCGCTGTAAGAAGCGTATAATTTAAACGGAGGCAGAATACTATGACATTGCTGGAAGAAATGAGACAGGTGATCAATGAAACCGACACCGAACTGGTAAAGCTGTTTGAACGCCGTATGCATGCAGTGGAAGGCGTGATCCGCTACAAGATGGAAAACGGACTGCCGATCCCGGACAGCGGCAGAGAAGCGGAGAATATTGCCAGAACATCCGCACTGGTAGAGGATGAAAGACTGAAGGCATACTTCACGGACTGGTATACCTATACCATGAAAGTGTCCAAGGATTACCAGAAGGAAATCAGGGAGAAAGAAGGTAAGTAATATGGGTGAACTGTTAACACAGCTGCGTAAGGAAAACATGCAGGCAATGAAGGATAAGGACAATCTGAAGAAAGGCGTACTGTCACTTCTGATTGCGGCCATTGCACTGGGTGAAAAAGAAGGCAAAAAGGTATTCACAAAAGAAGAAGAGCTTGTCTATGTACAGAAAGAGCTCAAACAGACAAGGGAAACACTGGCTGAAACACCGGAATCAAGACCCGAGCTCATTGAAGAGACAAAGGCAAAGATTGCTCTGCTGGAGAGCTATCTGCCTGCACAGCTGTCCGAGGATGAGATCCGTGATGTGATCACAAAGATCCTGCAGGAAGAAGGACTGGAGCCGGTGAAGAAGAATACCGGTACTGTTATGAAGCGCATCATGGCGGAGTACAAGGGACAGACCGACGGCAAGACCGTAAACAAAGTGCTGTCCGGAGTGCTGAAATGAACAAGAACGTAACGTATGCACTGGGTACGGCTTCAGCCGTAACTGTACTGACGGCGCTTATGAGAAGAGGCGGTTCGCTGCTTTCCAATGCCGGTATCTTTGCCGGTTCTTTCGCCCTTACCTGGGCCGTGCGTGAGATTATCATGCGGGATAAACAGTAGTCTGAAAATTGTTTCAGCGTACACTGCACAAATAAGAGAGAATTACTGTTTTGTGACGGGAGCTGAATTGACTTTGTTTCAATGCCTCCGTAAGATACAGCTATAAACCTGTGATTGAGAGATCAAACATACGGACAGCTCAAAGAGAGTGCGGAAAGGTGAGAGCCGCGCAGTGATGCAGTATGCAAATGGACTCATGAGGGATTGCTGAAAACTACGGTGAGTATGCAATACGCAGTGCCGGCGTTAAAAGGCAGGAAATGTGATTGCATTTTCGTAAGAGCGGACAGTAAAAGAAGATCATTGCTGTCAATAAAGGTGGTACCGCAGGCATAGCGCTTGTCCTTTAGGGGATGAGCGCTTTTTGTTTCAGGTCCCGGAAATGCAGAGAAAGAAGGAGGAAAAATCACATGAAAAGAATGATCGGTTTGCTTCTGGCTGCGGCCATGACTCTGAACTTTGCGGGATGTGCATCCGGCAGTGCTTCCGGTGCTGCGGAATCTGCGCCGTCCGCCGAAAAGAAAACCTACAAGGTTGCCATCGTACAGCAGCTTGACCATGCATCCCTGGATGAGATTGCCAATGCCGTCAAAGCAGAACTGGACGTACTGGCGGAAAAGAACGGTGTGACCATTGAATACACACTGGATTCCGGCAACAACGATCCGACCGTGCTGAAACAGCTCGGCGACCAGGCCGTGGCATCCAAGGCGGATGCCATCATCCCGATTGCGACACTGGCGGCACAGACCATGGTTGCCTGCACCGAAGAAACCAAAACACCGGTTATCTTCGCAGCCATCTCCGATCCGGAAACCGCAGGTCTTACCGGTCTGGACAATGTCACCGGCACCAGTGATGCCCTGAATACGGCCTTCATCATGGACATGATGCTGAAACAGAATCCGGATATCAAAAAAGTCGGTCTGCTGTATTCCCTGTCAGAGGACAATTCCAAGAAACCGATTGAAGAAGCCAAAGCATATCTGGATGAAAAGAACATTGAATATGTGGAATCCAACGGCAACACCACGGATGAAGTCATTCAGAGTGTCACCTACCAGATTTCCCAGGGTGTAGATGCCATCTTCACACCGACTGATAACGTCATCATGGCTGCTGAGCTCTCCATTTACGAAGCGCTGGCTGAAGCAGGCATTCCTCATTATGCAGGCGCTGATTCCTTTGTGCGCAACGGTGCCTATGCGACATGCGGCGTCAACTATACGGATCTCGGCACGAAGACAGCTGATTATGCATATGAAGCCATGACTTCCGGTATCGCTGCCATGGAGGATTACTATCTGATGGAAGGCGGCATCATCACTGTCAATACGGAGACGGAAGCTCTGCTCGGTCTTGACAGCAGTGTCTTTGAAAGCATGGGAGAACTGGTTAAAGTAACCACGACGGAGGACTGACAATGTTATATGTGACACAGACTGCACTGCTGCTGGGATGCATATATGCGATCGTATCCCTTGCCCTCTTCATCAGTTTCAGAATCCTGAATATAGCGGATCTGACAACTGACGGATGTTTTGTGCTGGGGATGGCTGTCTCAGTCAGTGCATCTGTGCACGGACATCCGGTACTCGGTTTGTTTCTGGCAATGCTGGCAGGGTGTGCGGCCGGAGCCGTGACGGCTCTGCTGCAGACAAGATGCGGGGTTCCTGCCATTCTGGCCGGCATTGTGACCAATACGGGACTCTATACCATGAACCTGATGGCCATGGGCTGGTCCAGCAATATCAACATCCTGAAACAGGAAACTGTTTATACACTGTTCCGCAGCACCGGCATCGGCGGCAGCTGGTACAATATCCTGCTGTCCTTTGTGATCATGGCACTCTTCATGGTGATCATACGGCTGTTTCTGGCGACGCGTCTGGGTCTGTCTGTCCGGGCAACCGGTGACAATCCCGATATGGTGGCAGCCAGTTCCATTGATCCCAGGAAGACAATCCTGATCGGGCTGGTCATTGCCAACAGCCTGACGGCCCTGGCCGGAGCCCTCATCGGACAGATGCAGAAGACCGCGGATATCAACGGCGGCACCGGCATCGTCGTCATCGGTCTTGCCTGTCTGATCATCGGCGAGACAGTTATCGGAAGGGGTTCCCTGACCAGAAATATCATTGCCTGCTTTATCGGCAATTTCGTATACCGCATGATCTATGCCGTAATCCTGCAGACCAGGATTATTCCGGTGGACTGCCTGAAACTGATGACAGCGCTGATCGTTGCCCTGGCGATTGCCTTACCTACGATCCGTGAGAATGCTGCGTTATACAGAAGAATACGGGAGGAGGGACACCGCAATGCTTGATCTGATTGAGGTCTCAAAGACATTTGAACCGGGCACTGTCAATGAGAAGAAAGCACTGGACCGTCTTTCCCTGCATGTGGACAAAGGGGATTTCATTACGATTGTGGGTTCCAACGGTGCCGGCAAAACAACGCTGTTCAACGCCATTGCTGGAAACTTCCTGGCTGACCGCGGACGCATTGTGCTGAACGGACAGGACATCACGTTCCTTCCCGTGCATCAGCGCAGCCGGCAGATCGGACGTCTCTTCCAGGATCCGCTCAAAGGCACTGCACCGCATATGACCATTGAAGAAAACCTGGCCCTGGCATACAGGCGTGCAGGAGGAAAGACATCCCTGTTCAGCAGAATCTCTTCCCAGGACCGCAGACAGTTCCGGGAAGCACTGAAGGAGCTGGATATGGGGCTTGAAAACAGACTGACCACACCGGTGGGTACGCTCAGCGGCGGACAGCGGCAGGCTCTGACATTACTGATGGCGACGATAGTACCGCCGGCATTGCTGCTGCTGGATGAACATACGGCTGCCCTGGATCCGGGTGCAGCTGAGAAAATCATGGCGCTGACCGAACAGATTGTGAGCAGGGACAAGGTTACCTGTCTGATGATCACGCATAATCTGCAGCAGGCGGTGTCCATCGGCAACCGTACGCTGATGATGGAAAACGGCCGGATCATTCTCGATATCTCCGGGGAAGAGCACAGCCGACTCACTGCTGAGGATCTCATCCGCAGATTCCGCGAGACAGCCGGCAGATCATTCGACAACGACAGAATTCTTTTATCGGACTGAAGAGCAGGGTGTTCCTGCTTTTTCATTGGTGTTGTAGAATAAACAGCAGAAGAGAACTGATTTCATGGCAGAGAAAAAGACAAATGCAATGCGTATTCTGGAAACGGAAGGCATTGCCTACACTGAACATACCTATGATGTATCCGACGGGCTTCTGGATGGTGTCACGGTGGCGCAGAAATGCGGCGAGGATCCCGACCAGGTGTTTAAAACACTGGTGACACAGGGTGATGACCGGGAACACTATGTTTTTGTGATACCGGTGGCGGCGAAGCTGGATCTCAAGGCAGCCGCCAAGAGTGTCGGTGTAAAAAGCGTGGAGATGATCCCGCAGAAGGATCTGCTCAAAACAACGGGGTATATCCACGGGGGATGCTCACCGGTGGGTATGAAGAAGAAATTCCGTACGGTATTCGATGAAACGGTCGTGCTGTTTGATACAATCATGGTTTCAGGCGGAAGAGTAGGTTTGCAGGTGGAAGTGAATCCTGCCGAACTGCTCGCCGTAACGGACGGTACAACAGCAGCACTTACCAGGGAATGATGAGGGGATAGAGTTTATGGACAGAACAGCGGTGCTGATTCCCTGCTACAACGAAGAACAGACAGTGGCCAAAGTCATCACGGACTGCCGGGCAGCTCTGCCGGACGCTGTCATCTATGTGTATGACAACAATTCAACCGACCGGACGGCCGAGATTGCAAGGTCCCTGGGTGCGGTGGTGCGTCATGAACACCAGCAGGGCAAAGGCAATGTCGTAAGAACCATGTTCCGTGAGATTGATGCGGAGTGCTACATCATGGTGGACGGGGATGATACATATCCGGCTGAAGACGCTCCCGCCATGGTGCAGGAAGTGCTGGAAAACGGTGCCGATATGGTGGTCGGCGACCGTCTCAGCTCAACGTACTTCGCAGAAAACAAAAGACCGTTCCACAATTTCGGAAACAGTCTCATGCGGGCAATGATCAATCATATCTTTCACAGCGATATCCGGGATATCATGACCGGATACCGTGCTTTCAGTTACCGCTTCGCCAAGAGCTTCCCGGTTGTCTCACAGGGCTTTGAGATTGAAACAGAGATGACGATCCATGCCATTGACAAGAATATGCTTGTTAAAAACAAAGTAATCAATTACCGTGACCGTCCGGAAGGAAGCACCTCCAAACTCAATACATTCTCCGACGGCCTGCGGGTCATCCGCACCATGTTAAAGATGATGGTCGACTACCGTCCGATTGCTTTCTTCGGCTGGATTTCGGCCGTGCTTGCGGTGCTGTCCATCGCCTTCTTTGTGCCTGTATTCCGGGCTTTCCTTGAGACCGGAAAGGTAAACCGTTTCCCGACGCTGATCGTCTGCGGTTTTGCCATGGTGACATCGGTGATTTCCCTGTTCTCAGGTCTCATCCTGCAGACCATAAAACACAAGGAAAACCGTGAGTTTGAAAACCATCTGCAGATCATTGACCAGCTGCGGAAGATACGTGAGAACCGGACGAATATCTGAAACAAGTTTCATTACATGCAAATTCCTTTCAGTTTTCCTGAAAAGATGTACATTTTTCTGTTGAAATACGGGTTAGTGCTGTGATAGCATCTGCCTGTATTTTTTTCTGAGGGGGAGAACAGATATGGGAATTCTGGAGATTATTGAGACAATCAATGATGCGGTCGGCAGCTTTGTCTGGGGACTGCCGATGCTGGTGCTGCTGATCGGAACAGGCATTATGATGACTGTCCGTACGGGCTTTTTCCAGGTTTCGCATTTCCGTCACTGGTGGCAGCACACCATCGGTGCTGTCTTTACGGATAAACATGTAACGGCGCATACCGATGAGGATGACCGTTCCATCAGCCAGTTTCAGTCACTCTGCACAGCGCTTGCGGCTACCGTAGGCACAGGCAATATCGCCGGTGTTTCCGCTGCCATTGCGGCAGGAGGACCCGGTGCCATCTTCTGGATGTGGATCGTGGCATTCTTCGGCATGATGACAAACTACTCCGAAAACGTCCTCGGCATTTATTACAGAAGAAAGAATGAACACGGAGAATGGTGCGGCGGCGCCATGTACTATCTGCGCGACGGTCTGGGCTCCATCAAGGGATTTAAAAAACTCGGCAGTATCCTTGCGGTTCTCTTTGCCATCTTCTGCACGGTTGCCTCCTTCGGCATCGGCAATATGTCGCAGATCAATACCATCGCTGCCAATATGAACTCGGTCTTCCACATTCCCAATGCAGTTATGGGTCTGCTGCTGATGATCCTCTCTGCGGTTGTCATCATCGGCGGTCTGAAGCGGATTGCCTCGGTTACCGAAAAACTGGTTCCCTTCATGGCCATTGCCTATATGCTCGGTGCGCTTGTCATTATCATCGTGAACATCGGGACTATGCCGGCAGTACTGAAATCCATTATCAAGGGTGCCTTCGCTATGCGCGCAGTCGGCGGCGGTATAGTCGGCTATGGTGTCATGCAGGCACTTACCTGGGGTATGAAGCGCGGTGTCTTCTCCAATGAAGCAGGTCTTGGTTCCAGCGTCATGGTGCACAGTGCTTCCAATGTAAAGGAACCTGTCAAACAGGGCATGTGGGGCATCTTTGAAGTATTCGCCGATACCATCATCATCTGTTCCCTGACTGCCTTCGTCATTCTCAGCACCGGCATGGTAGATCTCGAAACCGGCATGATGATCAGCACCTCCGCATCCACTGCTCTTGTTACCGAAGCATTCTCAACCGTCTTCGGCAGATTCGGGGCTATGTTCATCGCTGTTGCAGTTCTGCTCTTTGCCTATTCAACAACCCTGGGCTGGAGTGAATACGGCACCCGCGCCTTTGAATATCTGTTCGGCACCAAGCGTGTCATTATCTTCCGGGTCATCTTTGTTGTATTTATCATGCTCGGTGCGACAATGGAGCTGTCACTGGCCTGGGCACTCTCCGATACATTCAATGGTCTGATGGCAATCCCGAACCTGATCGGTGTAGCAGCCTGTTCCCCGGTTGTCGTGAAGCTGACAAAGAATTATATTAACCGGCGGGTGCTCGGCAAAGAGGAAGCTCCCATGTACTCGGCATGGGAGGATATCCAGAAGATGCAGGAGGAAGAATAATGCAGTTTATCTGTTATGAGAAATGCGGAACCTGCCGCAAGGCAAAGAAATGGCTGGACGAACACGGTCTTGCCTATGACATCAGAGCAATCAAGGAAGCACCTCCAACCGAAGCGGAACTGCGGGAATGGCACAGAAAAAGCGGTCTGCCGTTGAAGAAATTCTTCAATACCAGCGGTCAGTCTTACCGTACTTTGAAACTCGGCGAAAAGCTGAAGGATATGAGCGAAGATGAACAGTACCGGCTGCTGGCATCCGATCCGATGCTGGTGAAGCGTCCGGTATGCATAACGGATGATGGAAATGTGTATATCGGCTTCCGCGAAGAAGACTACCGGAATCTGACAATATAAAGAGCGGATCATTTTTTTCAAGTTTGATCCGTACATCGATTGGCATAACCAGCTGAACAGCATTATAATATGTTCGCTGATCAGGTAGGGCTAGTACTTGATTAGCACTTTTCATATCTCCATTTTACCAATTCAAAA
>JAFUCL010000100.1 GCA_017459725.1 Solobacterium sp.
ACATCGATTGGCATAACCAGCTGAACAGCATTATAATATGTTCGCTGATCAGGTAGGGCTAGTACTTGATTAGCACTTTTCATATCTCCATTTTACCAATTCAAAAGAGGCTATAACAGCTTTTCAACTGTTACAGCCTCATTGCTGTTTATCAGTCCTTTTTGTTCGCCAGCATGACATCCATGTTATAGCGGACTCTTGCCAGACCTCTGCGCATATTGTACTGAATACCCCATCTGCCCTGTACTTCTTCATCGTAGTTTTCAGGGTTTTCCACAGCCGCAACAATGGCGTCACGGGTATCGGTGACAACCGTGGCAGGGGAATCAATGGGCCCGTGGCCGGCCATGCAGTAATCCCATTCACCGACACGTTCTGCCAGCGCAATGGTCTGTTCCATATAGTAACGGAAATCCTGGTATTCGTTGTGCAGCAGCCCCGGACGCGGACCGCCAAGCCCTGTTCCCAGACCCGGCATATCATCACGTGATTCAAAGTAGGCATCGCCTGTGTACAGGATACGGCCTTTCTTATCCAGGAAGCAGGATTCACCCGGCGCATGTCCGCCAACGTGGATCAGCTCGATATCATAGTCTTCACCGAGGTTGATGATGGCATGGTTTTCGAGTGCCGTGGGATTGCACCAGTAGGGAACGAGATCCTTCTCAAGATAATACGGACGCCACTGTGCTTCACCGACATGGTTGAACTGGTCCCAGCTCTCCTTGTTCATACGGGTGCGCATGATGTCGGCACAGAACTTGTGGCAGTATACTTCGTCAAACTGTCCGCTGCCGGCAGCGTGGTCGCCGTGGAAATGCGTAGGTGCCGTAATGCACTTCTTGCCGGTAAGCATCTCGCCGAGACCTCTCAGGTCGCCGATGCCGTAGCCGTTGTCAATGAAGATTGCTTTTTCCGGACCTTCAACGAGATAAATCCAGTTGTCGCCGACCGCATGTGTGCAGGGTGCCAGCATAGCCCAGACGTTGTCACGGATCTTCCATACATAGACATACGGATCAATTGCATAGATACAGTAATGACCGAACTTTTCATTCATTTCATTGATTGTGGAGTAATCGCCGCGCTCTTCACTGACGGTCAGGATCGGCATCAGTTTTGTATTATTTTCAGACATATTAATACCCTCCTGCATACAAGTATACGGGAGGGTATGTGATGATATGTGTCAGAATATGAACGGTTTGTATTCAGTTAATGAATATCAGTCTTTCCGGCGGTATACGGCAAAGCCGCCCTGTCCGTACAGACAGATCACTTCATTCACAAAACCATGGTCATGGACGGTATTCTCCGAGGCAGCTGCCACAAGTTCCAGGTCCTCCCTCGTGCAGCAGAATTCCTGTCTGCTGCCGTATACGGGATTCCCCGCAGAATCTTTCAGAGAGATCCGCGAGAAGACATAACCGTCATATTCGGTGTCTTCAACAACAGGATGTGCACTGGTGGAATCAGCAGTGCGCAGAATGTATTCCCTGCCCGAGGAACCGACGGCTTTCAGCTCGCCTTTCCGGTAGGGGATATCAAACAGCGCATAGCAGTTTTCCATCTGTTTTCTGCCTACGGATTCTCCGTTCAGGAACAGCTCTGCTTCATCATCCGGGGAATACACTTCCACCGTAACCATCGTTCCTTCATCAACCGCAAACGTCCAGTTCTCCACTGCGTCGGTGAACTTCCAGGGACCGAAATAGCGCGGTGTGCCGAATGCTTCGGGAGGACGCACACAGATGTAGGGATCCTGCCGCAGACCGAAGACGATCTCACGGTAGTAGGAAACAGGACGGCGGAAACCGAAACGGTCAATGTCTCCGGCCGGATTGTTCAAAGCAGGATACGGAGCCCGCAGTTCACCCATATAGTCCCAGCCGGTCCAGGTGAAATCACCGATGACAGAGGAAAGCTCTGTAACGTGCCGCCAGTTCTCGGCAATCATCCGGGGATAGGTTTCCGTTCCCAGCATGATCCGCTGCGGATACTTCACTGCATCACCCTGATAACGGGCGGTCATGTAGTTGTATCCCTGTACATCCGTACAGCTGTCCATGCGCTCAAGCACACCGCTGATCACGGGATGGGTGACAATGCCGTCCCACAGCGTATCAAGCAGGGCCATCAGTCTGTTGACATCGCCTTTTTCAAAGTAAGCACGTTCCTTGCCGGTCAGCTCTGATGCAATGTCGATGATCGCATCACCTGCCGCAAACGCACCGTTGATGCCGTTGGTCACAAAGCGGGTATCATCCACCGCATGAAGCAGTTCGTACAGATCGTGGGCGGTTTCAGATCCCTTCTCGGTCTTCAGCTCAAAGATCTCATTGCCGGTGGAATAACCGACCACACAGGGGTGGTTTCTGTCTTCCGCGGCGGTGCTGGCGGCGGTGCGCTGCCAGCTGTCACGGAAGCGCCTTGCATAATCGCCGAATCCCTTCATCTTTCCCCACATGTCGCAGACTTCATCAAGGACGTAGACACCGAGTTCATCGCAGGCTTCCAGCAGCTCCTGGGAGGCGTGGTTATGCGCACTGCGGATGGCGTTGTAGCCGGCTTCCTTCAGTCTGGATACCCGGTAGAGTTCAAAGGCTTTGAGGGAGATGCCGCCGAGGATGCCTTCATCGTGGTGGATGCAGGCACCGCGCAGTTTCACGGTCTTTCCGTTGATCTGCAGACCGCTGAGGGGATCGAATGTTTCATGACGGAAACCGGTCCGGAATTCCGTAACATCCGTACCTGCTTCAATGCGCACGGTATAGAGGTGCGGATCATCTTCGCTGTAGAGATGCACATCATGCAGGAAGAAGCGCCTGTCCAGATGATAGGTGTCGTTAATGCGCACCGGGAAGGTTTCATCCAGAACCGTATTCTCTTTATCAAAGACAGTCACCCGCACATCTGTTATCACCGCACCCGGTGAATACTTCTGCAGGTCGGCACGCAGTCTGACCGCAGCACCTTCGGGATGCAGTCTTTCCGTGGTGATCCAGGCGGAATCCGGAATGATGCAGAGATCATCTCCGGCATACAGATACACCGGACGCAGGATACCTGCACCGGGATACCAGCGGGAATTGTCCGGGTCGCTGAAGCAGATGATGAGCAGGGTATTGGTTCCGTTCCAGTCAATATAGGGTGTCAGATCGCATGAAGTGCTGACATAACCGAAATCACCGGTAGCGGTCTGTGACCCGTTGAGATATATAAGTGAAGATGAGAAGAGTCCCTCGGCTTTCAGCAGGATGCGTTTTCCCTGCCAGTCTGCCGGAATATCCAGCTCTTTCTGAAAGTACCAGAGTCCGCTCTCAAAATAGCTGTTGGCTCCGGAAGCTTCAGAAGACTGCTGTTCATGAAACATGGCATCATACGGAAGATCAATGCGTACGGCATCCCCGGGCAGGGAGGAAACCAAAGAAAAAGCATTGTGTCTTTTATAGACATACCAGTCTTTATCGAGCAATATTTTCTGCATAAATGTACCTTTCCTGTCTGTATTGTACCGCAGGTCAATTTTAAGTGAAGGTTCCCTTTAGATGAAAGCTCCCTTTGTCAGGGGAGTTTTTAATGTCTTAAGGACCTATGCAGAGCAGAAATGACAGATATAATGGAAGTACAAAGCAAAATGAAAGCGCAGAAAAGCTCGT
>JAFUCL010000101.1 GCA_017459725.1 Solobacterium sp.
ATGACAAGTCATCAACAGTATACGCTCCATAGTATGGATAATCTGTGTAGAGATCGATATCAATCATACTCTTAGTATAAAATGAGCAGACACTTTCGCATCTGCTCAAATTCAACGGTCACCGGAGGTGACCTTTTTTATTAGTGGTTATTCAATTGCAATGGTCTTCTTTTCAGGCAGCTTCGGAACGTCCTTCTTAGGCACTTCAAGCTTCAGAACACCGTCCTCATACTTAGCCTTGATATCCTCGGCCGTAATCTCATCACCGACATAGAAGGTTCTCTGCATAGCGCCTGCATATCTCTCCTGACGCACATACTTGCCTTCCTGGTCCTTTTCATCCTTGTTCAGACCTTTGGAAGCTGTAATGGTCAGATTGCCTTCATGCAGCTCAATCGTGATTTCATCCTTCTTGAATCCCGGCAGATTGATTTCAAGCTCGTAGTGGTCGTTGTGATCCCGTACATCTGTCAGCATTTCCCTGCCGGCATGCTTGCCGTACAGCTTGCGGTCAATGTCGCGGAAGCTCCTGTCAAATCCAAAGTCATCAAACCAGTCGTCAAACAGATTCTCTGTGAAAATTCTCGGTGTCAGCATAGTCATTTACCTCCTTTACTCTTTTTCATTGTTCAACTCAATGAACTATGTTTCTGAGCAAGGGAATGGAGGGTTTGGATTCTATGAGTTCCAGAATCTTCTCTGTTTCCTTGTACACTTATGGTATAGTTCCAATATTTAGCACTGTCAATAGGTAAGTGCTAAAATGTTTAATCTTTTTTCAGTGCGGCAATCTGCGGGTATTCGCGGACGGTGCGGATGATGGCTTCGGCATCGCGCAGACGCACACCTTCACGCAGACCGAAACCGGAATTGTCAAAGACCATGGTATACGGTTCTTCGGGTGTATAGGGTTTCCAGTCCAGTTCCTCTTTATATACGGAACGGTAGTCGGCACGGCGCGAGGCTATGAAAGAAGGATTGTTTACATTCGGATCACCGTACGTCATGAACGATGCATAGCTGTCCCGCAGTGTTCTTGCCATGACATCCGGGGTCAGAGCAGCATTTCCCCACGCAGCGTTTTCCGCCGACCCGTGCAGAGCACGCCTGCCGGTATCGTCCTTCAGGTAGAAATCATAGTAATACATATACGCTGTGGAAAGACGTGCGAATACCTCTGCGGTTGCCAGAGCGCCTTTGCGCATGCCCAGATCTCCGTTGAGGTCTGCCAGGGCCGCGATGAAGTCTCCGTTGTGGCTTTCCGTATATGTTTCAAGAAGGGTATCGCGGAAGGTGCCTCCTCTCGAAGCATCCAGCTTGTCATAGTACCGTACGGTAAGATCGTTCAGGATATCATCGGGTGAACCGCGGAAATCAAAGCGGGCATCACAGTCACCGCTGGTGGTGCCGGTCAGCAGTTTGACGTGTTCTGCAGTGCGGCAGAGCTGCGCAAAATAATCCGGTGCGATTACGGTGCCGTCAGCGACTGTGCAGAACGGCGGACAGAGTGTTCCCGGGAAATCACCATCGGGTATGCCGGCGGGCATAAGGCGCATCATACTGGCCTGTATTTCAAGGAGTTCACGGGCAGGTATCTTCAGGGCTTCACGGATTGTGGTTATGCCGGTGATGCGGCGGAAGACACGTGCGTACTGTCTGCTTTCTTCCAGGCTCATCAGCATGCTTGAGTCAATGGCGGCGCAGCTGCGGGGAAGTGCCTTGTGGAAGAGACCTTCCGCTTCCGGCATCAGCAGCATCGAACAGGTGACCGTGGCACCATAGGAATGTCCGGAGATTGTCACGTTGCCGGGATCACCGCCGAATGCGGAGATGTACTTCCTGATCCAGTTCAGAGCCAGGGCAAAATCAGTCTTGGTGAGGTTGCAGGAAGCGTCATATTCGGAACCGTATTCATCCCGGTCATCAAACTCACTGAGATTCAGACTGGAAAGCAGACCTACACGGCAGTTGCATACAACCACCAGTATTTCGGGATGTTCCTGCAGGAAGCGGTGCGGTCTGATTGACCGGCCCCGGGAATGCACGCCTCCGCCTACAGGTGTATATGCGAGCACGGCCCGCGGCCCTTCGTATGCAGGGTTCAGGTAAATGTTCAGGAACAGTTCGTCTTCACTCTGCAGGGCGGCATCTCCGGTGGGCTGCACGGGATCAACGGACGGTCCGACGGCACTGATCATGCCTCTGTGAAATGATTCTGTTGCTTTCTGCCAGCGCGGTGTATCGGCGTAGCAGATGCCCCGGAAGGCTGCGATTCCTTCTTCCAGACGGCCGGTAACCGTACCGAAGGCAGTGCTGATTTCAATTGTGTTCATAAGCGAGTCCTCTTATATATACCAAGTATATACCATCACAGCCGTCCGCAGACGTACTGCATAATATGTATATGAAAACAGTTTCAAAGAAATGAAAAATAACGCAGAACTGTTGCAAGATGTAATGAAAGTACTATAATAAGTACATCTTCTTTAATTGAAAGAATGGGGGAAAAGATATGAAATTCAATTCTTTGGTGAAGGGAGGACTTGCGGCTGCCATGGCTTTCAGCATGATGGCATGCGGCGGCGGTTCTTCTTCAGCGTCTTCTTCTGCACCGGTTGAAGCGGCAGACGGTTCTGTCGTGATCAAGATCGGCGGATCCGGACCGACCACCGGCGGCGCTGCCCAGTACGGACAGGCTGTTGAGAATGCCTTTAAGCTCGCCTGCGATGAGGTTAACGCGTCCGACTCCAAGATTAAGTTTGATTACAGATTTGAGGATGACCAGCATGATCCCGAAAAAGCAGCTTCCGCTTACGGTGTGCTGAAGGACTGGGGTATGCAGGTATCCATCGGTACGGTTACATCGGGGCCGGGCCAGAATGTGTCTCCTCTTTATAAAGAGGACCATATCTTTGCGCTGACACCGTCCGCAAGTTCACTTGCTGTTATCTATGAAGACAGTGCCAATATGACCAATGCCTTCGGCACCGTATTCCAGATGTGCTTCACCGATCCGAACCAGGGAATCGTTTCCGCGGATTACATTTCCAAGCATCCGGATCTCGGCACCAAGGTCGGTATTATCTGGAAGAGTGATGACAACTATTCAACCGGTGTGCATGAGACATTCACGGCTGAAGCTGCCAAGATCGGTCTTGATATTGTCTTCGATGCAACATTTACAAACGATACAGCCAATGACTTCTCTGTTCAGCTGACCCAGGCTAAGGATGCCGGTGCTGATCTGCTGTATATGCCGATGTACTATGATCCGGCTTCCCTGATTCTCGGTCAGGCCAATGCGATGGGTTATGCGCCTACCTTCTTCGGTATTGACGGTATGGACGGTATTCTGTCACTTGAGAACTTTGACAAGAGTCTGGCAGAAGGCGTTTATCTGCTGTATCCTGCCAACACAAACGATGAAAGAACAGCTGCGTTCTTCAAGAATTATCAGGATAAGTACGGTGATGTTCCGAACCAGTTTGCGGTTGATGCATATGACTGTGTCTATGCCATCAGACAGGCTCTCGAGAATGCCAATGCGGAAAGCTCCATGTCCGCATCCGAACTCTGTGATCTGATGATCAGTCAGTTCACTTCCATGACCTATGACGGTATTACCGGTAAGAGTATTACCTGGAATGCGAACGGTGAAGTTTCCAAGACACCGCTTGCCGTCAAGATTGTGGACGGCGCATACGCTGCAGCTGAGTAACAATACTGATTAAGAGGTTGCCGGCGGAGTTTTCCGACGGCAGCCTTATTCTGTTTTTTAGGGGAGGAATCGAAGATATGGCTTTATTGTCTTACCTGATCAGCGGCCTGGGCCTGGGGAGTGTATATGCGATTATCGCACTCGGGTATACGATGGTCTACGGCATTGCGAAGATGCTGAATTTTGCGCATGGTGATGTCATCATGATCGGCGCATATGCAGCTTTTTTTGCGATGACCCGGTTCGGTCTGCCGGTTCTTCTCAGCGTGCTGCTGTCCATGGTTGTGTGCACGGTGCTCGGTGTTGTGATTGAGCGTTTGGCATACAAACCGCTGCGGCAGGCAAGCAATCTGTCCGTGCTGATTACGGCAATCGGTGTCAGTTATCTGCTGCAGAACGGTGCGCAGCTGCTGTGGTCATCTTCCACCAAAGTATTTCCGTCTATCCTGGCCGGAGGTTCCCTGCAGCTGTTCGGCGGAAAGCTGAGTGTTTCCTGGCTGTCGATTCTGACAATTCTGGTGTGCATTGCGGTTATGGTCTGTCTGACACTGTTTGTCAATAAAACCCTGACCGGCAAGGCGATGCGTGCATGTGCGGAGGACAAGGGTGCAGCACTGCTGATGGGTATCAATGTGGACCGCATCATTTCCATTACATTTGCGATCGGTTCGGGTCTGGCGGCGATTGCGGCAGTTCTCTTCTGTGCAGCATATCCCTCGGTGTATCCGACACTGGGATCCATGCCCGGTATCAAAGCCTTTACGGCAGCGGTGTTCGGCGGCATCGGTTCCATTCCGGGTGCTTTCCTGGGCGGACTTCTGCTCGGTATCATTGAGACTCTGGCCAAGGCATATATTTCCACACAGCTGGCAGATGCGATTGTGTTTGCCGTGCTGATTATTGTTCTGCTGATTAAGCCGTCGGGACTTCTCGGCCGTAAGATCAGCGAGAAAGTCTGAGGTGTGACGGTATGGGAAATCTGTTTAAGAAAATGTTCAGCCGGGAAAACCGGGGCCGTACAGCCTCTTATCTGATTATCATCATTGCGTATATCGTGCTGGAGATCATGCGTCTGAGCGGAAATATGACGAATCTGCTGAGCAGTCTGCTGGTGCCGGTGTGCTGCTATATTACGGCAGCGATTGCACTGAACCTGAATGTCGGTTTCTCCGGTGAGCTGAATCTCGGCCAGGGCGGCTTCATGGGTGTCGGTGCCTTCACGGCGGTTGTGGTTTCCGGTTCGCTTGCCGGTGTGATTCCCAATCCGGTGATCAGGCTGATCCTTGCGATGATTGCCGGTGCCGTGCTTGCGGGTGCGGTCGGCTGGCTGATCGGCATTCCGGTATTGAAACTGCAGGGCGACTATCTGGCCATTGTAACGCTGGCGTTCGGACAGATCATCAAGAGTCTGATTACCAACCTGTATGTAGGTCTGGATAAGAACGGCATGCATTTCAGCTTTGTGGACAATCATCTGAATCTGGCGGAAGGCGGCAAGGTGCTGATCAGCGGACCGATGGGCGCAACCGGCACGGAACGCATTGCGACCTTTACGGCAGGCGCTGTGCTGATCCTGATTGCGCTGACGATTGTATATAACCTGATCCGCAGCAGACACGGCAGAGCCATCATGGCAGCCCGTGACAACCGTATTGCGGCGGAGTCGGTCGGTATTCATATTGCGAATACAAAGATGCTGGCGGTTGTGATTTCTGCTGCGCTGGCAGGTGCGGCCGGTGCTTTGTTCGGTCTCAACAATGCATCATTGGCAGCGTCCAAGTTTGACTTCAATCTGTCGATCCTGATTCTTGTATATGTTGTGCTGGGAGGTCTCGGCAATCTGAACGGTACGATCATTGCGACAACGGTGCTGGTGCTTCTGCCGGAATTGCTGCGGTCGCTGCAGGATTACAGAATGCTGATCTATGCGGTGATTCTGATTGTGATCATGCTTGTTTCCAACAATGAGAAGATGAAGACCGGACTGGAACGTCTGCGCAGAAAAACCGGGAAGGGAGCTGACAGCCATGCGTGAAGAAATGAAGACTGACAACAGGATCCCGGTGCTTGAGGCAGAGGATCTCGGTATTGATTTCGGCGGTCTGACGGCCGTGAATAACCTTTCACTGAAGATTTACGACAATGAGATTGTCGGTCTGATCGGTCCCAACGGCGCCGGCAAGACGACGGTATTCAACCTGCTGACCAAGGTATATGAACCGACCAGAGGCACCATTAAGCTGTGCGGACAGGACATCGGCAAGATGACAACCGTGGAAGTAAACAAGGCGGGCATTGCCCGTACTTTCCAGAATATCCGTCTGTTCATGAATCTGAGCGTGCTCGACAACGTTATCACCGGCATGCACAATACCGTGGTATACGGTCTTACAGACAGTCTGTTCCGGACGAAGAAGTTCCGGGAGAGTGAAAAGCTTGCGGAAGAAAAAGCAAGGGAGATTCTGCGTATCTTCGAACTGGAGGATAAGGCAGATGTGCCGGCGGGGAGTCTTCCGTACGGTGAACAGAGACGTCTGGAAATTGCCAGAGCCCTGGCTACGGAACCGAAGCTGCTTCTGCTGGATGAACCGGCAGCCGGTATGAATCCGCAGGAAACGGAAGAGCTTATGAAGACCATACGCTTCATCAAGGAACACTTCGGTATAGCGATTCTGCTGATCGAGCATGATATGAAGCTTGTTATGGGAATCTGCGAACGGATTACGGTGCTGAACTACGGTGCGATGCTGGCAAGCGGCACACCGGCTGAGATCCAGGCGAATCCGCAGGTCATCAAGGCCTATCTGGGAGAGTGACGATATGCTGAAGATAGAGAATCTGGTCGTCCGCTACGGGATGATCGAGGCCATCAAGGGAATCTCATTCGAGGTCAATGACGGTGAGATTGTTACGCTGATCGGCGCTAACGGTGCCGGCAAGACAACAACCATGCATGCAATCTCCGGACTGGTGAAACCGGCCGCTGGATCAATCATGCTGGACGGTACGGATCTGATGAAGATTCCGGCGCATAAGATTGTTTCAGCAGGACTGGCGCAGGTGCCGGAAAGACGGCGTGTGTTTGCACAGGAAACGGTTGAGGAGAACCTGCAGCTCGGTGCCTATACCCGCAAGGATAAAGCAGGCATTGCCGAAGACATGGAACGTGTATTTGAAAGCTTCCCGCGTCTGCGTGAGAGAAGAACACAGCTGGCCGGTACACTGTCGGGCGGTGAGCAGCAGATGCTGGCGATGGGCAGGGCACTGATGGCTAAGCCGAAGATCCTGTTAATGGATGAGCCTTCCATGGGTCTTTCACCGCTGCTGGTGCGTGAGATCTTCCATATCATCGAAGACATCAACCGTCAGGGCACAACCATCCTTCTGGTGGAACAGAACGCCAAGATGGCACTGGCTGTGGCTGACCGTGCATATGTTCTGGAAACTGGTAAAATAACATTGGAAGGAACCGGTTCTGAACTCGCCAATGATCCGCGTGTGCAGGCCGCTTATCTCGGAGGTTAATTCTTATGTATGTAAAGGACTATATGACAGCCGATCCATACTGCATCAAACCGGATACATCGGTTTCCAAAGCACTGGATATCATGGAACAGAATGACTTTCACAGACTGCCGGTTGTGGATGATGAGAATCATCTGATCGGTCTGGTTACGGAAGGGCTGATTTCGGAGAGCTCCGGATCCAGTACAACTTCACTTTCAATCTATGAACTCAATTATCTGCTTTCACGGACCAAGGTCTCCGAGATCATGATCCGGGAAGTCAGAACGATATCCTCTGAGGCACTGCTGGAAGAAGCTGCCGAAAAGATGACATCTGAACATATCAATGTTCTGCCGATCATTGATGACGACCGCAGGGTCATCGGAATCATTACGGAGAATGATATCTTCCAGGCCTTCATCGATCTGCTCGGATACCGTGCAGAGGGGACCCGTTTTGTCTTCAGTGTGACGGATGACAGACCGGGACTGATGGAAAATGTCTGTGCGGCATTTGCCAAGGAAAACATCAATATTCTGAATCTCGGCGTATATCATAACAAGCGCGGCATCGAGGTTGTGGTGCTGGTGGCCGGCGATTGTGCGCATATGAAGGAAAAGCTCGAAGCTGAGGGCTGGAAGATTGCGGACGTACGCAGGCAGGAAGGCAGAAAACCTCTGTAAGAGACAAACAAGTGGCCTGAAAACAGGTCACCTTTTCTTTGTTTGCGTGTATCATTAGTATAGTGACTAAGGAGAGTGCATGTATGGATTACAATGAGATGGCTTTAAAGCTTCATGAGGAAAACCGCGGCAAGATCAGCGTTGTGTCAAAGGTACAGGTAAAGACACGTGAGGATCTCAGCACTGCTTATACACCGGGTGTGGCTGAGCCATGCCGGAAAATTGCGGCGAATAAAGAAGATGTATACAAATATACTGCCAAGGGAAATCTGGTTGCGGTGGTAACGGACGGTACGGCTGTGCTGGGTCTCGGTGATATCGGTCCGGAGGCAGGTATGCCGGTTATGGAAGGCAAGTGTGTTCTGTTCCGTGAATTTGCCGGTGTGGATGCGTTCCCGATCTGTCTGGATACCAAGGATGTGGATGAGATCGTGGATACGGTGTGCAGGATTGCGCCGGGTTTCGGCGGCATAAATCTTGAGGATATTGCGGCACCGCGCTGCTTTGAGGTTGAGGCAAAGCTGAAGGAACGCCTGGATATTCCGGTCTTCCATGATGACCAGCACGGTACAGCAATTGTACTGCTGGCGGCTTTGATCAATGCGCTGAAGGTAGTGGACAAGAAGACCGATGAGATCCGTGTGGTGATCTCAGGTGCGGGTTCGGCCGGTACAGCCATCGGCAAACTCCTGATGAACTACGGTGTGAAGCATCTTCTCTACTGTGACAGAAACGGTATCCTCAATCAGGAAACAGCTCTGAATAATGCCCAGAAAGCACTGGCCGCGGAAACCAATACGGACAATGTCAGCGGTACGATCGGTGATGCACTCAAGGGTGCGGATGTATTCATCGGTGTTTCGGCGCCGGGTATTGTCAGTGAGGATATGATCCGTTCCATGAACCATGATGCAATCGTCTTCCCGATGGCCAATCCGACTCCGGAAATCATGCCGGATCTTGCTCTGAAGGCAGGCGCAAGGGTTGTCGGTACGGGCAGAAGCGATTTCCCGAACCAGATCAACAATGTGCTGGTGTTCCCGGGTGTATTCCGCGGAGCACTGGATGTACGGGCAAAGGAAATCACGGAAAGCATGAAGCTGGCAGCTGCGGAAGCGATAGCTTCCCTGGTGGCTGACAGTGAACGGAATGAGGAGTATATCATTCCGAGTGTGTTTGATGCCAGAGTTGCCGGGGTGGTTGCGGAAGCTGTAGCGGAAACAGCGAAAAAAGAAGGCATTGCCAGACTCGGCTGAGTAAGACACTGAAGCGGTACTGTTTGTCAGGGTGCCGCTTTTTTGGTGCTTCATTGAACGCTTTAATGAATGTTGTATTATACTACTATGTGTTTTGAAGGAGGGAATGCTGTGTCAGAAAAGAAAGAACTGATCAGAGATTTAACAAACGGAAGCGTACCGAAAACACTGTTGAACTTCGCCATGCCGCTGTTCCTGTCGGGACTGCTGCAAACTGTATACAACATGGTCGATATGGTCATTGTCGGCCGGGTCGTCGGTCCGGAGGGACTTGCGGCTGTTTCCATCGGCGGCGAATTGCTGATGCTGCTGACATTTGTAGCAATGGGTTTCTCCAATGCCGGACAGATCATCATTTCACGGTATGTCGGTGAAGGCAGACGTGACCGTGTGGGTATGATGGTCGCTACACTGTTTACACTGCTGATGTCCTGTGCGGTCATCCTGATGGTCGTCTTCCTGTTTGCGCATAAGTTCATGCTCAACTGGATCAACACACCGCCGGAATCCTATACCATGGCGCGTGATTACATCATGACCTGCATCTGCGGTCTTGTCTTCATCTACGGATATAACCTTGTCAGTGCGATTCTGCGCGGTATGGGTGATTCCAGACATCCGTTCATGTTCATCGCAATTGCGTCCGTCATTAACCTGATCCTTGACCTGGTATTTGTAGCAGGTATGCGTATGGGTCCCTTCGGAGCTGCACTTGGTACAGTCATCGGCCAGGCAGCAAGCTTTATCTTCGCTCTGAACCTGCTGTACAAGAACAGAGAGTCCATCAACTTCGACTTCAAGCTGAAGAACTTCCGCATCTATAAACAGGTAATCCGGCCGCTGCTGTCACTCGGTATTCCGATGGTCATCCAGTCTGCCGCCATCAACTTCTCCATGCTGTATGTCAATGCATACATCAATACATACGGTGTATCGGCAGTTGCGGTCACCGGTATTGCAAGAAACCTGGAGCGTGTCATCAACATTGTCTCCCAGGCTGTATCCAGTGCCGGCGGTGCAATGATCTCACAGGCGCTCGGTGCCGGAAAGATCAACCGTGTGCCGAAGGTTGTATATACTGCCTTCTTCGTGGTGCTGGTGCCTGCCTGCATCATGGCGGTAATCACCATCTTCCATCCGGAGTGGCTCTTCGGTCTGTTCACGGACAGTGCGGAGGTCATGGCCCTGGCAATGACCTATATACCGATTGCGCTGATCCAGTATGCAGGTGCTACGGTGCGTCCGGCATCCTTTGCCCTGATCAACGGTTCCGGCAACTCCAAGCTGAATCTGACGGTTGCACTGCTGGACGGTATTATCTGCCGTATCGGTTTTGCGCTTCTGCTCGGTGTATGGCTTGGCTGGGGTATCCGCGGTTTCTGGTACGGCAATGCCTTTGCGGGTCTTGCGCCGTCCATTGTCGGCGGTATATATCTTGTCAGCGGTACATGGAAGAAATATGCTTCCAAAGCGGAAGATATACAGCGCAGCTGAAAATGACACATGGTGCTCCTGAACAGGGAGCACTTTTCAATTCAGTCGGAAAGAGATTGTCAAGTCCTGACTTATCCTGACTTTGGTGTATGATTGTATGGCAGAAAGGAAGCAACGTATATGAATGAAGAGATTATCCAGGAGATAGCGCGAAAGCTGAAAGTCAGCCTGGAACAGGTGAAGAACACACTCGGCCTTCTTGAGGAAGGCAACACCGTTCCGTTCATTGCCCGGTACCGTAAGGAAGCAACCCGCGGTCTGGATGAAGAACAGATCCTGTATATAGAAAAGCAGTATCAGTATGAAGTAAATCTCGCCGAACGCAAGGAAGCAGTTCTGAAGCTGATTGAGGAGCAGGGAAAACTGACGGATGAGATCCGCAATGAGATCAATGCCTGCACCAAACTGTCACAGGTGGAAGACCTGTACAGACCGTACAAGCAGAAGAAAAAGACCAGAGCCGGTGTGGCTATCAAGAACGGACTGCAGCCGCTGGCTGACTGGATCCTGTCACTTCCGGAAGAAGGAGATCTGCAGGCTGAGGCAGAAAAGTATATCAACGAAGCCGTACCGAGTGCAGAGGAAGCAATTCAGGGTGCCAAGGACATCATTGCTGAAAATGCCAGTGACAGTGCTCAGCTGAGATGGAAGTTCAAGGAGAATATCCAGAAGACCGGTGTGCTTGTTACTAAGGTCAAGAAGGACAACCCTGATGAGAAAAAAGTCTATGAGATGTACTATGACCGCAGTGAGAAGGTATCCCAGATAGCCGATCACCGTGTCATGGCAATAGACCGTGCCGAAAAGGAAAAGGTCATTACCGTATCATTCACATACGATGATGCATATCTGTCCGAAGAAGCAGTAAAGAGCTTCCTGAAGGGACAGAAAACAATTGTTGAGAACGAGATCCGTGAAGCAGTTGATGATGGCTGCCACCGTCTGCTGTTCCCGAGTATTGAGAATGAAATCAGAAGTGATCTCTCCGAGCGTGCGCAGAATGCGTCCATTGAGATCTTCTCCATGAACCTTGAGAAGCTCCTGCTGCAGCCGCCGCTGAAGGGACGTATTGTACTCGGCTTTGACCCTGGTTTCTACAATGGCTGCAAACTTGCGGTTATTGATGAGACAGGCAAGATGCTTACCGTAGACAAGATCTTCCCGTTCCGTAAAAACAACACGGATATGGAACCTTCCAAGAAGAAACTGCTGGAGATGATCAGAAAGTACAATGTACAGATCATCGCCATCGGCAACGGTACGGCATCACGTGAAAGTGAAAAGCTGTGCGCGGAACTGATCCGTGAGAATAATCTGAAGGTTGAGTATGCGATTGTCTCCGAAGCCGGCGCATCTGTCTGGTCCGCACAGGAAGCAGCCCGTGCAGAATTCCCGGATATGGCGGTTGAAGAGAGAAGTGCGGTTTCCATCGGACGCCGTCTGCTGGATCCGCTCGCAGAACTGATCAAGATCGATCCGAAGTCCATCGGTGTCGGTCAGTACCAGCATGACCTGCCGGTTAAGGCTCTGAATGAGCGCCTTGATGAAGCCATCATGAAGTGTGTCAACCGTACGGGTGCGGATCTGAATACCGCTTCCCAGGAACTCCTGATGCATATCTCCGGTCTGAATGCGGCAACTGCCAAAGAGATCGTCAACTACCGCAATGAGAACGGCCGCTTCACCAACCGTTCCCAGCTGCTCAAGGTAAAGAAGCTCGGTGCGAAGACATTCACACAGTGTGCAGGCTTCCTGCGTATCGTGAACGGTGATGAACCGCTGGATGAAACATCCATCCATCCGGAAAGCTATGAAGCTGCCAGAAAGCTGATGGCTGCCTGCGGTATTACAGCACTCGGTACAGCAGATGCTGAATTCCCGGAAGAGAAGACAAAGGATCTCGGCATTGATGCATACACACTGAAGGATATCGAAGATGCAATCCGTCAGCCGCTGCGTGACTACCGTGACCAGTTTGAAGGGGCACTGCTGAGAAGCGACGTTCTGGAAATCTCCGACCTGCATGTCGGTGATCAGCTCTCCGGAACCGTCAGAAACGTTGTAGACTTCGGTGCCTTCGTGGATATCGGTCTGCATGAAGACGGTCTTGTGCATGTCTCCCGTATGAGCATGAACAGAATTCATCATCCTTCCGAAGTCGTATCTGTCGGTGATATCGTGCAGGTATACGTAGCCGGTGTAGATGAGATCAAGGAAAAGGTTCAGCTGTCGCTTCTGCCGCTCAGCGATCTTGAGAAGAGAGATGCTATGTGGCGTTCCAACCGCGGCAACCAGAAGAAGAACAGAAAGAACAATAACAACCGTCCGCAGAAGGAAGCTCCGAAACAGGTGACCATGGAGGATGCGACCAAGCGTCTGCTGGAACGTTTCGGCAACAAGCACTGACAACAATCCAAAGGCTGCAGTTCATAAAGGACTGCGGTCTTTTATATTTGCCCGATAGAGTTATGCAATGTAAAAAGACTGCTCAAAGAGCAGTCATGATGTGTAGGTGTATCCGTGATATCCGCAGATACATTGTACATGCATTAATACCAGTCGTGTTTCTCGTTTCTGTCCAGAGAGCGGATCTGTTCCATCTCTTCCTCGCTCAGTTCAAAGCTGAAGAGATCCAGGTTTTCCTTTATGTGCTCCGGATTCGAGGAGCCGGGAATCACGATGATGCCGCGCTGCAGATCCCAGCGCAGAATGACCTGGGCTGCCGAGACGCCGTGTTTCTCTGCAATCTGCAGGATCACTTCATTGTTCAGCAGCTCTTTGGTATAGCCTCTGCCGCCGAGCGGATACCAGCACTGCACGGCAATGCCTTTTTCCTGGATGAAGGGAACCACTTCCTGTTCCTGGTAGTACGGGTGAATTTCATTCTGGACAAGGGCAGGGGGAATGCTGACCTGCGGGAGGAATTCCGTGAGTTCTTCGATGTACCAGTTGGAAAGACCGAGGGAGCGGATCTTTCCTTCCGCAACATATTTTTCCATGGCCTTGTATGCTTTGACATCATCCGTGCCGGGGTGGTGCAGCAGCATCATATCAATGTATCCGATATCAAGTGTCTGCAGAGCAAGCTCAATGGCTTCTTCCGGTTCACTGAACTGTGAGGGATAAATCTTGGTGATGACGAATATCTCCTCACGTGGAATGCCGTATTCTTCCATTGCCTGCCGCACACCTTCACCGACCGCTGCTTCATTGTGATACATGTATGCAGTGTCAATGAGACGGCCGCCGTTCTTCAGCAGTGCCTTTACCGAATTGATGCAGGTGTCATGGTCCAGTGCGTAAGTTCCGAGACCCGCAACCGGCATCATATAGCCGCTGTTCAGGGTGAATGTCTTGGTTTCAAGATCAAATGGATAGGAAGGCAGCGCGGTTTCCTGCGGTGCTTCTGCTGCAGGCGCAGATGTTTCCTGTACCGGAGGATCTGCGGGTGCGGATGCACAGCTGACCGTCAGCAGTACAGCTGTCAGTAAAGCAATATATTTCATCACTTTTCTCCATTGTTGAGTTTCTTGAGCAGGTAAGCCATGTTCCGGCCGAGGTTCTGCATGGCTCAATGGTTTGTCCGGCAAGATCAATGCATACCGTTTCAATGCCTTCTTTATGCAGTTCGGCGAATACCGTTTCAATCAGTTTTGTAGTATTGCCGCGGCGGGCGCTGCCGTTGACGGCGAGTACTTTCATGATGTTCTCCTAGGCGCCGAGCAGTCCGGCAAAGTCTGTCATGATTTCGGAGATATGAATCTGCTGCGGGCATACATGTTCACAGCTGCGGCAGTGCAGGCATGCCTGCGGTTTTTTATCTTCAGGAAGTGCGGAGAGAGCCATCGGAGCAATGAAGCCGCCGCCGGTGTAAATATGCTCATTGTACAGTGAAATCAGATGCGGAATGTTCAGCTGCATCGGGCAGTGGCTGACACAGTAATGGCAGGCGGTGCACGGTACGGTCTTGACTGCCAGCATTCCCTCTGCGATTGCGTTCAGGGTGTTCATTTCTCCGGCAGTGAGCGGCTTCTCTTCAGCGAAGGTGACCAGGTTCTTGGCAAGCTGGTCTTCTGCGGACATGCCGGAAAGAATCATGGTGACACCCGGAATGCTCTGCAGGAAACGGAATGCCCATGCGGCAGGATCTTCATCCGGACGCAGATCACGGAGTGTCTTTGTGTTCTCTTCACTGAGGGAAGCAAGTTTGCCGCCGCGCAGCGGTTCCATGACCCAGACAGGAATGTTGTGTTCGTTCAGCAGACTGACTTTTTCCCTGCCGTTCTGGAAGATCCAGTCGAGATAGTTCAGCTGCAGCTGGCAGAACTCCATATCACTGCCGTAGGCATCCAGGAAGCGCTTCAGCACTTCATAGCTGCCATGGCAGGAGAAACCGAGATGACGGATGCGTCCGTTCTTCTTCTGTTCCTTCAGGTATTCCAGAATCCCGTAGGCAGGATCCAGATATGCATCAATGTTCATCTCGCAGACATTATGGAACAGATAGAAATCAAAGTATTCCATGCCGGTCTTTTCCAGCTGTTTCTCAAAGATCTCCTGTACATGCGGCATGTTGGCAAGGTCATAGCCGGGGAATTTATCCGCAAGGTTGTAGGAATCACGCGGGTATTTCCGCAGGCAGCGTCCGAGCACTTCCTCGGAGTGTCCGTCATGATATCCCCATGCCGTGTCATAGTAGTTGATTCCTGCAGACATGGCTGTATCAATCATTTTCTGTGCTGTTTCTTCATCGATCCGGCTGTCATCACCGTTGATAACCGGCAGACGCATAGCGCCGAAACCGAGTGCGGAAAGCTGTTCGTCCCTGAATGTTCTCCTGATCATTTGTTATTTCCTCCTGTGACTGTTCTCATGTGCTCTGATCAGATAATCGGTGCGGTCGATCTGCTGCTGGATGCTGTGCATTTCCTCTATCAGTTCACAGCGTCTGCGTTTCAGCTCGCGCAGGATCTCTGCATCATCGTTCTGTTCGCACATCTGCAGAATCCGCTGCTGTCTGTCTCCGGTGCAGCCTATATCCTGCAGGCAGAGAATCATATTTTCCCGCGTACTGATCATACATGACTCCTTCTTACGGTTTTACTGTACAGGGATAACAGGATATGCGCTAATGGTTATTATCCATATCGTGATATGCTTATTATGAATATCACGGAGGTCCGGTATGGAAATCAGAACATTGCGGTATTTTCTGGCTGCGGCAAGAGAAGAGAATATATCAAGGGCTGCGGAATCACTGCATATAACCCAGCCGACATTATCGAAGGCACTGAAGGGTCTGGAGAATGAACTGGGCAGAAAACTGTTTGTCAGAAAAAGCTTCAGTATACGTCTGACGGAAGAAGGGGTGCTTCTGCGCAGCCGGGCGGAGGATCTTGTCAGTATGGCGGATAAGATCGAGAAGGAGTTTCTGTCCCTGGATGATTTCATGGGCGGTGAACTGTACTTCGGACTGGCAGAGTCATGGCAGATCCGGTATCTTGCCAGGGAGATCCGTCTTTTCCGTGAACGCTGTCCGGGACTGCGCTATCACATCACCAGCGGTGATACCGAGCAGGTGACGGAGAAACTGGAGAAGGGACTGCTTGATTTTGCAGTGCTTGCGGAGACACCGGATTACGGCAGATATGAAGCGGTTGTGTTTCCGGAGGCGGATGTCTGGGGACTGGTGCTGCGGAGGAATGATCCGCTTGCGGAAAAAGAAAAAATCACCGTGGAGGATCTGGCCGGTCTGCCGCTGTTCGCTTCCGAGCAGGGCTGGGAACATGATATCCGCGGCTGGGCAGGCAGCAGGTTCCAGAGTCTTCACTTTGAGGGTTCATTCCGGCTTTCTTATAATGCCTCGGTATTTGCCAGGGAAGGTCTCGGATATCTGCTTACATTCGACCGTCTGATTGATACGTCACCGGAGAGCGGTCTGAAGTTCATTCCTCTCTATCCTGCTCTTACAACCAGCCTGTATCTGGTCTGGAACAGATACCAGACGTTTACACCGGCTGCTGACCGCTTTCTGCAGCAGATCCGCAGGACATTCACAGATAAATAACAGAGCGGCGTGAGCCGCTCTGTCAGTCCAGTATGGTTATGCGTCCTTCGACATGAGCGTCGAGGCCAGGGTGGGTTGAGAGATACTCTTCTACGATGTTGTTTACGGATGTTGCGACAACCCGCGGCTTCATGTTGGCGGCAACCTCTTCGATCGGCACACCCATGAATTCCGTAAAGTTCTTGTAGTGATAATTCTGCATGGCAATCAGGAAGGTGTCGCTGTCTTTGACTTCTTTGCCGCGGAAGCTGAGTTCCTCCAGCGTATGCGTGCTTTTGCGCCAGACAATGCGCACACCTTTTGAATACTGGTAGAACTCCGTATGACCTGCCCATGCATCATCACGCATGATATACGTGATCATCCTCCGGAACTGTTCACCGGTAACTTTCAGCATCCACAATGTATCATCAAACGGTGTGTTTTCCAGCATGTCCTGGTATTCGATGATCGGACCGAACTCCTTCTTGCGCAGGGCGCCGGAACCCATCATCATGATGTCAAAACTGCTTTCATCCTGCAGCATATCCGCATACAGGTTGCCGATTTCCGTTTCTTCGATCCGGGAGGGATGGGTCAGGGTTCTGGCCAGATGCGAGACAATGCGTTTGTATTTGGCGTCGGTTTCGTTCTGGTAGCTGCTGAGCATTTCCGTCATGACCGTATCCACCGGAGCTGTTTCTTCGTTGATTGGCACACACTGCCATGACCAGCGGTTGATGCGGTTGAACCAGGTGTCGTATTCAATGTCGAATCTGCCGATGATTCCTGTACCGGTGCCGGCCTGCACGATCGGTACACCGTTGACGATCTCCGGCTCATCCATGTATGTATGGGAATGTCCGCCGATGATGAAGCTGACACCCCAGTCCGGATTCAGCAGGGCAGCGAGTTTCCGGTCTTCTTCAATGCCGATATGGGTAAGCAGTATTGTCAGGTCGGTGTCTTTGGTGCGGTAGTTGTCGCAGATGATGCCGACTTCACGGGCAGCTGCTTCAACATTGATAAACGTACCGATGACTTTCTCAAGCTTTGTGGCAGCCAGTACTTCTTCGGTGAGAATGCCGATGAACAGAATGCGCACACCGTTGACCTCCACATTCAGATACGGAATGAAGAGACGGGAGTTGTTGATTGTAACAAACAGGTTGGCGTTGATGATCGGGAAGGATGCGCATTTCTCGAGAAACAGCAGATGGGCAATGCCGTAATCAATCTCATGGTTGCCAACTGTTGTCACATCGGGACGCATGAGATTTACAAGGTCAATGGTGGAGAGACCGAGGTATTCCGAGTCAATGATGGAGCCGCGGAACATATCGCCGGCAATTGCATATACAACGCCGTCCTCAGTCTGACGGGCTTGTTTGACATATCCGGAAAGCCTGGGCAGACCGCCGGTTTCAATGCCGTCCTGCATCTTTGGCTGGAAGTCGCCGTGCATATCGTTTGAGTGCAGGATCGTAAGTTTTTTCTTTGCCATCTTACACCTCGCTTTCGAGTGATTGAATAATTGTATTTAAGGGTGCTGCTCTGCAAGTTCATTCTGTCATGTATTCTGTTTTTTTGGTACCGTACATTCGGGTGTAAGATTTCCTGTCAGTGCCTGTTTACGCTATAATAAAAAAAGTCAGAACGGAGTAAATCTACCATGAATGAAAAGATCATATATATGGCCGGCGGCTGTTTCTGGGGAACCGAAAAGCTGTTCCAGGCTGCGGATGGTGTGCTGGAAACAACGGTCGGATATGCCAACGGACATACCGCCAATCCGACCTACAAAGAGGTCTGCACGGACACAACCGGATACCGGGAAACCGTGGAAGTGCGCTACGATGCGGATACCGTATCACTGCAGACACTGCTGGGGATTTTCTTTCTCTGTATTGATCCTACAGTGACAAACAGACAGGGAGAGGATATCGGCTCCCAGTATCAGACCGGTGTGTATTACACGGATGAAGAAAGCAGAAAGATCATTGAAGAATACTTTGCCAAAGAGCGTGAGAAACATGAACGCTTCTGCACGGAGCTGGCACCCCTGCAGGTCTTCTATCCGGCTGAAGAATACCATCAGGATTATCTGATCAAGAATCCGGAGGGATACTGTCATATTTCCCTGCATGAAATGCAGAAGGTGAAGGAATTTCTGGAGGCTGTGAAGGGAGAAAGGAAATGAAAAAGGATCTGTACAAAGACGGGTATACACAGAACCGGGAACTCTCGTGGCTGTCTTTCAACGAGCGGGTTCTGAACCAGGCAAAGGATGAGCATAATCCGCTGCTGGAGCGTCTGAAGTTTGTCAGTATCTTTTCTTCCAACCTGGATGAATTCTACAGAGTCAGAGTAGGGTCACTGGTGGATCTGAAGAAAGCGGATCCGGCAAGGATAGACAATAAATCCGGTCTGAATGCGGACGGACAGTTGAAGGCAATCTATGAGAAGACACAGAAGCTGATCCGCAAGAGATCGCGCATATACAAGGATATGAAGAAGGAACTTGCCCTGAAGGGAATCCATGAACTGGAAATGAAGGACCTCAGTAAATCCGAGAAAGCATATCTGAAGAAGTACTTCCGCCGGTCCGTGGCGCCGCTGCTCGGTGCACAGATCGTGGATACAAGCCATCCGCTGCCGGTGCTGCAGTCCGGTACGGTGTATGCGGCAGGTATGCTGAAATACCACGGCAAGGAGGTATTTGCCTTTGCGCCGGTGCCTGCCAATCTGCCAAGACTGATCAGACTGCCTGACCGCAGGGATGTGATCTGCTTTGTGCATATGGAGGATCTGATTCTCGCCAATCTCGAATCGCTGTTTATCGGTTCCACCGTACTGGAGAGAATGAAGTTCATCGTTACAAGAAATGCCGACATGGATATCGACGATGACATGTTTGATGAAATCGTGGACTACCGTGAGAAGATGGCGAAGATGCTGAAGGAAAGACGGAAGATGGTGGCGGTGCGTATGGAGACATCGCGCAAACCGGGTGCCGGCTTCCAGAAAGCACTCATTGATCATCTGAAGGTATCAGGTTCCACGCTTTCCGTAACGGAAACACCGCTGGACTGGAAGTATGCATATGAACTGCCGGATCTGGTGGATGAAGTCCGCCGCAAAGAGCTTTCCTATGTGCCGTATGTTCCGAAGATGACACCGGCGCTGGATTACAGCAAGAATCTGTTTGATCAGGTAAGAGCGAAGGATGTGCTGCTTGAGTATCCGTATGAAAGCATGGAGCCGTTCCTGCTGCTGGTGCGTGAAGCTGCCAATGATCCGGACGTTGTTTCCATCAAGATGACGGTGTACCGTCTGGCCAAACGGGCAAGACTGGTCGACTATCTCTGCCTGGCGGCTGAAAACGGCAAGGAAGTCGTTGTGCTGATCGAACTGAAGGCACGCTTTGATGAGCAGAACAATATCGACTACTCCGAGAAACTGGAAGAAGCCGGTGTGCATGTTCTGTACGGTTTTGAAGAATACAAGGTGCATTCCAAGATCTGTCTGATCACAAGAGTCAGAAACGGCAAGACGGAACATGTTTCCCTGATTGCGACCGGCAACTTCAACGAGAATACGGCAAGACAGTACACAGACCTTGCATATCTCACCGGACGCCCGGGTATTATCCAGGACAGCGTTGCGTTCTTCCGCAATATGATGACGGGAAGACTGGACGGCGGATACCGCTATCTGATGGTGTCACCGGTGTCCCTGAAGGAGAAATCACTGGAGCTGATTGACCGGGAAATTGCCAAGGGTGAAAACGGACGCATTGTTCTGAAGATGAATTCTATTACAGATGAAGATCTGATTGCGAAGCTGTCCGAGGCAAGCCGTGCCGGTGTGAAGATTGATATGGTCGTACGCGGTATCTCATGTCTTCTGCCGGGTGTAAAAAAGAGAACCGAGAATATACGCATTGTATCGATCGTAGGACGGTATCTTGAACATTCACGTGTATATGTATTCGGCACCGGCAAGCAGGAAGTGATGTATATTTCTTCGGCGGACTGGATGACCAGAAATACGGAGCGCAGAGTGGAGATTGCCGTGCCGATCATGGATCCTTCCCTGCGTACAAGAATCAGCCGGTATCTGGATCTCTGCTTTGAGGACAACGTCAGGGCAAGAGTGCTGAACCGGAAAGGTGCTTATCACAAAAATAAACGCGGTGAGCAGCCGGTCGACAGCCAGGAAGAGATGATGCTGAGAACGGTGGGAACCGAGCAGAATCTGCCGGTTGTGACAGGCAAGCCGAGACAGACCGCACAGCCGTTCAAGACGGTATATAAGAAAAAGAAAAAAGGAAAAAAGAATGAAAATAAAGATTAGCTGGAGAGAAGGAGAGTGCGAAAGGGATATCAAACGGGGAACCACGGCTGCTGAAGTCGTGAAGAAACTCGGGAGTCTTTTGCCGTATCCGATATTCACCTGCATCGTTGACGGTGAACCCGGCGGTCTGGACAGAAAAATCAACCACAGCTGCGCTGTAAAGCTGCTGGATCTGCGCGACAAGACTGCCGACCTTGCCTTTCAGTCATCACTGGTGTTTATGCTGATTAAAGCAGTGCATGATGTCATAGGTCAGGAAGTCGGTGTGGAAGTGCACAATGCTTTAAGCAAAGGTGTTTATATCACCGTGAAAAGACGCGGACTTACCCGCAACATGCTTACCAAGATTGAGAACCGTATGCGCGAACTGCAGCAGATGGACATTCCTCTGCAGCATCAGGTGCTGCGCAGAAGCGAAGTCATCCGTATCCTGAAGGAACGCGGCATGATGGACAATCTGCGTCTGCTGGACAATGTGCCGGACCTGGACCGGGTGGAGGTATACCACCTCGGCAATGAAATCGGGGTGTTCTATTCACCGCTGGCACCGAGCACGGGATGCCTGAAGCCGTTTGAGCTGAGAAGATACAAGAACGGTATTATTCTGCGCTTCCCGTCCTCCGCAGATCCGCTGCATATACCACCGTATGCGGATGATCCGATTCTGTATGCAGCATTTGCGGAAGAGACACACTGGGGCAGGCTGATGAATGTCAACAACTGTGCAGACCTGAACAGGCGTATCCTGAATCATGATGAGAAGGATCTGATCCTGCTGAGCGAAGCTCTGCATGAGAAGAAGACGGCTGAAATTGCTGCAGCCATCAAGAAATCAGGCAAGCGCATCATCCTGGTAGCCGGACCGTCATCTTCGGGCAAGACAACATTCTCAAAGCGTCTGTGCATACAGCTGCGGGTAGCAGGACTCAGACCTCTGTATCTCGGCACGGATGATTACTTCGTCGAGCGTGAAGAGACACCTCTGGGACCGGACGGCAAGAAGAACTTCGAAGATCTTTCCGCTGTTGATGTGCCGCTGTTTGAGAAGCAGATGAATGCGCTGCTGGCAGGCAAGCTGGTGGATATACCGACCTTTGATTTTGTGGAAGGGCACAAGATCTTCGGCAAGAGAAAGACACGGATTGACGACAGCCAGCCGATTGTCATTGAAGGCATCCATGCCCTGAATCCGGAGCTGACAAAAGATATACCGGATGAGCAGAAATTCAGAATCTACATCAGTCCGCTGACGTCACTGAGTCTGGATATTCATAACCGCATCTCGACAACGGATGCACGCATGCTCAGAAGAATTGTCAGAGACTACCAGTTCCGCGGCAGAGACGCAGCCGAAACCATCCGTTCCTGGCCGAGTGTCCGTGACGGTGAAGTGCGCAATATATTCCCTTACAGCAATGACGTGGATCTGTTCTTCAACAGCCACTGTCTGTATGAACTGGCAGTGCTGAAGAAGTATGCACGTCCATTGCTGGAGGAAATCAAAAAAGATCAGCCTGAATATCCCGACGCCCAGAGAATGCTGAACTTCCTGCGGTTCTTTGTCGAGATGGACAGTGATATGATTCCGAACAATTCAATTATGAGAGAGTTTATTGGCGGCAGTATTCTTGCAGAATAGGAGAAAACAATGAAAAAAGAAACAGATGTCCGTGCGCAGTCGAATCTGATCCTGCAGGCTCTTCCGAAAGGAATCCTGGTCAATACACAGGCAGCAGGCAGATTCAATTCCATGGTGATCGGATGGGGTATGCTCGGTACGGTCTGGGGAAAACCTGTCTTTATCACATATGTCAGAACCTCCCGGTACACATACGAACAGCTGGAAAAGAATCCGGAATTCACAGTCAGTATTCCGCTGGACGGGAAACTGGATCCGGAGATCTTCCGGGTATGCGGTTCTCTGTCCGGACGTGATGTGCACAAAGATGAAGAGCTTGGCCTGACCCTTGTGCCGGGTGATACGGTGAGTGTTCCGGGTATTAAAGAAGTGCCGGCCACGCTTGAATGCAAGGTGATCTACAGGCAGATGCTGGACGGCAATGCGCTGCCTTCGGACATCAGGGAACGTCTGTACAAAGGCTTCGGAACCGCTGAGGGACCGGATTCCGAACATGAACTGCATGCAATGTTCTACGGGGAAGTAACGGCTTCCTATGTGATTGAGGATCAGTGAGTATGGCAAGAGTAAAAGCCGGTGAGCAGATGCCTGATCTGACTCTGTGTATGTATCCGGGCACGGAAAAGAAACTCAGTGACTTCAGAGGCGAAAAGGTATTCCTGCGGGTGCTGCGGTATATCGGATGCCCGACCTGCCGTATGGATATTCATGAGATGAATGTGCGCTCTCAGGAATTCGCAGATAAAAACACCAGACTCATGGTGGTCATTCAGTCCGATGCTGAACACGTAAAGGCAGATCTCGAAAGAACGGACGAAGCGCTGCATTATGATCTGGTGCTGGATCCGGAAATGAAGATATACAGGGAACTGGATATCACGGCTGCCAAAGACAAGGACGGACTGCACGGAGATGATCAGGAGAAGTATCTGGCGCTGCGTGAGAAGGTGAAAGCCGGCGGATATGTGCATGGTGATTTTGAAGGCGAAGAGCTGCAGCTGCCTGCTCTGTTTCTGATCGGTGAAGACGGTACGGTTCTGTACAGCCACTATGCTGTATCCATTGCCGATATGCCGGGCGTCGATGAAATGCTTCAGCTGCTGTAAACAGAAAGGGAGGAAGGTCAATACCTTCCTCCTGCATATTATTCATCTGAAGGGATTATGATCTCATCGTCATCCGCATCATGTGCGGAGGCGCTGCGTCCCTTTTTCTTTTTGGCTTTTTTGCCGTCGTCCTTCTTTTTGTCTTTCTTTTTCTTCTTGTCGTCTTTTTTCTTTTTGTCGTCCTTCTGACCGATTTCCTTTTCCAGCTGTTCCTTGTATTCGGCAAATTCCGCCAGACGTTCATCGGTTACTTCAGGATAATGCGGATCCATATCTTCCAGTGTTTCACGGATGATCTCGCTGACGACGTAGCGCATATACCATTTGTGGTCTGCCGGTACGACGTACCACGGTGCATATTCCGTTGATGTCGCATTGATGCAGTCCTCGAAGGCTTTCTGGTATTCATCCCAGTATTTGCGCTCTTCGTAGTCGCTGCCGGAGAACTTCCAGTTCTTTTCCGGTTCTTCGATTCTCGCCAGGAAGCGTTCCGCCTGCTCTTCTTTGGAGAGGTGCAGGAAGATCTTTACAATACGCACATTGTTGCGGTAAAGATACTTCTCGAAATTATTGATGTCTTCGTAGCGGTTTTCGATTACTTTGTCCAGATCGATTCTGTCCGCGTGCGCCTGGTTACGGTACAGTTCCTTGACCTTGCCGATCAGGACATCTTCATAGTGAGAACGGTTGAAGATGGCGATTTCTCCCTTGGCGGGAACTTTCTGGACAATGCGCCACAGATAGTCATGCGCCTGTTCCGTTGCGCTCGGTGCTTTGAAAGATGCTTCATAGCTTCCGTGCGGAGACAGACACTGCAGGGCGGCACGGATGGTTCCGTCCTTACCGGCGGCGTCCATTGCCTGGAACAGGAAGATGACACCTTCACGGGCATCGGCATACAGTTTCTGCTGCAGTTCATCAATCTTATATGCGTTTTCTTCCATCCGCTTTTTGGCTTCTTTCTTATCTTCGCAGAGAGAAGTTTCCTTTGTGGAAGCTTTATTGATCTTAAACTTCCGGGATCCATTATAAAGATACTGATTATACATAAAACTCTCCTTTGTCTCTATAATACCGTTTTTTGCGACGCCGAATGTAAAGAATGTGAAAAAATAAACTGCCTTTTTCAGGCAGTCATCATACTTTCATGTGAATGCATACAGCGCTTCATCCAGCCGCCGTACCGGTAATAGATCAGGAACAGGATACTGGTGAGAACCCAGCTGATCGGATAGCACACCAGTACACCGAGAATCGTTGTGTCCGGATAGAACAGGATCCACAGAATACGCAGAGCACCGATGCCGAGCGCCGTCATAATCATGGGAATCAGGGAATCACCACAGGCACGGATGCCGGTGGAGTAAATCTCCACAAAGCAGAAGGTAGCCCAGTACGGGGCAATAAACCGCAGCATCTGCATTCCGATCGCTATGACATTCTGGTCTTTGGTGAACAGGCCGTAGATGGATTCACCGAGCAGCAGACAGATTCCGGAAATGGTGAAGGCCATGATCAGGAACATAATGATTGCCTGACGGAAACCTTTCCTGACACGGTCGATATTGCCGGCACCGAAGTTCTGTCCGGAGAAAGTGAGCACGGCTGTGCCGAGGGAACCGGATGTGTTCCAGAACAGAGCATCAATTTTACCGAAGGCTGTATATGCCGCAACGGTATCCGTACCGTAGCTGTTTACGCTTGCCTGGATAAAGAGGTTGGCAATGGAATACAGACAGGACTGGATGCCGGAAGGGAAACCGATACGTACAATCTGACGAAGGACGTTCTTATCAAAGGTCAGACTGCGGAATGAGAACCGATAGCAGTCATGTGTTGTGCGCAGCGTGATCAGCGTCAGGATACAGCTGATGAGCTGGGAGATGACGGTTGCGGCAGCCGCACCGACCACACCCATGCGCAGCACTGCCACGAACAGGATATCCAGGATAATGTTGACGATGCAGGATGCAATCAGGAAGTACAGAGGCCGTTTGGAATCACCGACCGCACGCAGCACACCGGCGCCGGTATTGTAGATCAGTGTAGGCACCAGACCTGCGAAATAGATCTGCAGGTAAATGCGTGCATAGCTGAAGATATCTTCCGGTACATTCAGCAGCCGCAGCATCCATCCGGCCAGAAGAACACCGCCCACTGTCATAACGGCACCGAGCACCGTGGACATGATCATAGCTGTGGAGACCGTGCGGGCAACCGCATCACGGTAGCCGCTTCCGTAGTACTGGGCAACAACCACAGTCGCACCGGAAGAAAGACCGATGAGGAAACCCGTGACAAGATTCAGAAGGGTGCCGGTTGATCCGCCGACTGCTGCCAGTGCTTCCTTGCCGACAACATTGCCGACGACAATCGCATCCACTGTGTTGTAAAGCTGCTGGAATAATGTTCCGAAAAGAACAGGGAAAAAGAACAGCAGGATCTGCTGCCATATAACACCGTGAAGAAGATCGGTTTTGACTCTGCGCATAGTAAAACTCCTTTGTAGCTAATGCAGGAGTATATCACAAAAAGAAGATGTACAGAGGAGCATAATAACAGTAATAAAAAAAGAAAACGCTTTCTTTCCCGAAGGAAGGAAAGCATTTTCAGATTCTTACAGATTCTGCTCTTTGACAAAGGCGTAGAAGTCCAGTTCCTTCTGTTTGTCAGCCGGTGTAACGGTGCCGACAGGATGAGCCAGGAAGATGAATTCTTCGTCACCGTCCAGGCCGAAACTGCTGTTGCAAATATCCTCACTGATGGAGCCGATTGCACAGCTGCCAAGACCGATGGACGTGCAGGCAAGATACAGGTTCTCGGAGATATATCCTGCATCGACCAGGGCAATGCGGTGAGCGTGTATTCCGTAGCGCCATTCTGCCCGGTAAGCAACCATGCTGTAATAGAATACAACACTGGCTTTGGCACCCCAGACCTGTCCGTTCAGGGACTTGCCGATAAAGTCGGGAAGATCACTGCATTCCTGCAGCAGTTCCAGTTCATGACTCATCGGCAGGTAGTGGTAGAAGCCGGGTTTCAGGTCCTTCACATGGGCAACGGCAAGATATGTTTCAAACTCATGCCGGGCACCTCCGCACGGAACCGTACGCAGGGTTGCATAAGCACGTCCGCGGATCTCTTTTACACCCTGGGTGCACCAGAGCAGATAGGAGAGCTGCAGAAGGCTGATATCTTCTTCCGTGTATACACGGTTGGATACGCGGGAATTAATGATGTGCAGGAAATCATTGTCAATGTTCAGGGATGAGAAGTCAGACGGAAGCTTGATGCGGATCTCTGAGACAGCTTCCTTTGTGAGAGGCGGCTGCGGTTTCTTCAGCATCTGGTCTGTCTTATAGTCATCATCTTCGTCACGGTCCATATGCATGAACTGACGTCCGGCCTGAATGCGTTCCAGTATTTCTTTTTCTGTCATTTCGGTTTGGTCCTCCCTGTCTCTCAGTGTATCATTATTAGAGTATGAAAAAGAATACGAAGAAAAACTGTTTTCTGTGGATTGTCATGCTTGCGGTGATCGTGATGATACTGCCGTGCAGGATCGTGGCGGAAGGACCGGTATGCTATTTCACATATACCGGAACACATAACCCCGAAGATCCCGGCAGTGAGGTATATGCCTGGCAGGGAAGCATGTCTGCGGAAGCGGTGCTGTGGCAGAATGATACGGCTTATTTCAAGGCTGTGATCGAGAGTGCGGAACAGACACATGTCACTGTAAATACAGAGTGTAATCTGCCGCTGGATATTCTTGTGCTGGATGAAACCCTGGCATCCCTGGGTGCCGGTGAGAACACAGGTGCGCCGTATGTCACGGTTCCCGAAATCGTGAAAGAGACAAATACACTGGAGATGGCGGCCGGGGAAAGAAGGCAGTTTCTGATCCGTGCACAGGTGCCTGCAGGAACACCGGCGGGGACATATGACGGAACGGTTACTGTAGAAACAGAAAGCGGTATAAGCACGCTTGCTGTGCATCTGCAGGTGGTCGGTCTCAGTCTGCCGGAGGAGAATACGCTGTCGCTGAATCTCTGGCAGTATCCGTATGCGCCGCTGCGGTATTATGCATGTCTGCAGGGAGAAGAACCGTTTTCGGCAAAACACCGTGAGATCCTGCTGGATGAGATGCGGAAGTATGCGGAGCTCGGCGGTGAAAGCATTACAGTGACGGCCGTGGATGAAGCATGGGGACATCAGACCTATGATGATTATCCGGCTATGATCCGTTGGCATAAAGATAATGATGGCTGGATGTGGTTTGACTATACACAGTTTGATGCATGGGTATCCCTGTGCATGGAAGCCGGTGTGGATGAAAGAATTGATACATTCAGTATTCTGCCGTGGTCGTCCGCAGTGACATTTGATATGGAAGACGGCAGTAAGGTGAATTATCCGCTGAGTGTCGGCAGTCAGGAATGGCGGGATGTCTGGGGAACCTTCCTGATGGATTACATGTACCATCTTAATGAAAAGGGATGGCTGGACAGGACGTATATCTTTATAGATGAGCGTGATATTGCCTCCGTGCAGGCAGCCGTGGATCTGGTCCGTTCCCTGAAGCTGGAAGACGGCAGAGGACTGAAGCTTGCCACAGCCGTCAACCGGATTCCGCGTGAAACGGAACTGTTTGATCAGATCGATTATGTGTCTGTCTCTCTTGCGGCAGTGCCCGAGAATGATCCGGAATTTGACACGTTCCTGCAGCACCGGCATGAGACAGGACTGGAAACAACCATGTATACCTGTTCGACCAATTATCCGAACAGTTTTGCGGCAAGTGATCCTGCCGAAAGCGTGTGGACGGTTCATTATCTGGCTTCAAGAGGTTTTGACGGTTTCCTGCGTTGGGCGCTGGATGCCTGGCCGGCTGATCCTCTGCATACGCTTGACTACCGTTTGTTTGAAGCAGGGGACACACTGCTGTTTTACCCGGATGAAGCCGATGCGGATAGTCCGCAGGCACGGGACAGCATCCGTTCTCTGATGCTTGCGCAGGGCATGCGGGATATGCGGAAAGTCAGTTATCTTCTGGAACATATGCCTGAAGGTGCAGAGAAGACAGCACTGCAGGAAACAGCGGAGAATATCCGGCGCAGCTACGGTAATTTCAATGCCTGGGGTGCGATGTATGCCTCGGGTCCGGATGCGTCTGTGCTGATCTGTGAGGAGAATGAAGCATTCCGTGCCTGTGTGGATCAGGCGTCACTGGCGATGCCTGCACAAGCCGGAACGGTATGGAAAAAGAATGCCTGTGAATAATACAGGCATTTTATGATGTATGCATTGACAGGAGTTACAGATAACGGTATAGTCATATTGAACATATGAACAATCGTGCATATATTCAGATGAGACAGGCTGAAAGATGAATACATTCATCTCATAATACAGGAGGAACTCAGCATGAAGAAAACATACAATATCGAAGTCGACTGCGCCAACTGCGCCCAGAAAATGGAAGATGCAACAAAGACCGTAGCAGGTGTTGCGGATGCGTCCGTAAGCTATGTCACACAGAAGATGAAGGTAACATTTGCGGACGGTGCAGATCCCGAAGCAGTTATGAAGGATGTGCTGAAAGCCTGCAAGAAGGTTGAATCCGACTGCGAAATCGAACTGTAATCATGATTGAGAGGCGGGCTGTATGACAAAGAAGCAGAAAAAAGTACTATACCGGATCATCATAGCTGCAGTGCTTCTGCTGGCGGTGATTCTGTGTGAAAAACTGACCGGATGGTCGGAGTGGATTTTCCGGATACTGGTGCTGGTGCCTTACTTTGTGATCGGCTATGACGTCCTCAATAAAGCAGTGCACGGTATTCTCAACCGTCAGGTGTTTGATGAAAACTTCCTGATGGCAGTCGCAACGGTAGGTGCGATGTTACTGGGAGAGACAACGGAAGGTGTTGCCGTTATGCTCTTCTATCAGATCGGTGAACTGTTCCAGGGCATTGCGGTAGGCAAGTCAAGACGCTCCATTACCGCGCTCATGGATATCCGTCCGGATTATGCAAATATTGAAGCAGAGGACGGCAGTCTGGAAGAGGTTGATCCGGATGATGTGGCAGTCGGAACCGTAATCGTTGTGCAGCCGGGTGAGAAAGTGCCGATTGACGGTGTCGTTGTGGAAGGAAGTTCCACCCTGGATACCGCTGCTTTGACCGGCGAGAGTCTTCCCCGGGAAGTATCCGTGGGGGATGAAGTCATCAGCGGCTGTGTCAACAGCACCGGTCTTTTAAGAATCAGAACAACCAAGGAATTCGGCGAATCCACAGTCTCAAAGATTCTGGATCTTGTTGAGAATTCCAGCATGAAGAAGGCAAAGGCGGAAACATTCATTGCCAAATTTGCCAGAGTATATACACCTGCAGTCTGCTACAGTGCCTTGGCCCTTGCGGTGATCCCGCCGGTTATTATCGGTCTGAGCGGACAAGGATGGAATTTCAGCACATGGATCTTCAGAGCACTGACCTTCCTTGTCATCAGCTGTCCGTGCGCATTGGTGATCAGTATCCCGCTCAGCTTCTTCGGAGGCATCGGCGGTGCTTCCCGGTACGGTATCCTTGTCAAAGGATCCAACTATCTTGAAGCCCTGGCAGATGCGGCAATCATTGCCTTTGATAAAACAGGCACACTGACCAAAGGTGTATTTGAGGTGACCTCCACTGCCCCGGTCAGCGGCATTACATCCGAAGAACTGATCGACCTTGCGGCATTGGCGGAATACTACAGTTCCCATCCGGCAGCCCGCAGTCTGAAGGAGGCTTCCAGGGAAACACCGGATCCTTCCAGAATCAGTCAGGAAGGTGAAATTGCCGGACACGGTGTCTGGGCAGTCATTGACGGCAGGAAAGTGCTGGCAGGAAATGCCGGCCTGATGGAGCAGGAAGGTGTTGTCTATCAGAAGAATGAGGCACCGGGCACAATCATATACGTCAGCCGCGGCGGCGAATTCCTGGGCTCCATTGTGATCAGTGATGTCCTGAAGGAAAACGCAGCTGAGGCAATACGCCTGATGCGGGAAGCGGGAATCCGGAAGACGGTGATGCTGACGGGGGATGCGCAGAAAGCTGCTGCAGCTGCTGCGGAAGCGACCGGTGTGGACGCATACTATGCGGAACTTCTGCCGGCAGACAAAGTCAGCAGGATTGAAGAACTGCTTGCCGAGAAGAAAGATAAAGAAACGCTGTGCTTTGCCGGTGACGGTATTAATGATGCGCCGGTGCTGGCCAGAGCGGATATCGGTATTGCCATGGGTGCGCTCGGTTCCGATGCGGCAATCGAAGCGGCCGATATCGTACTGATGGACGATGATATTGCCAAGATTCCGCTTGCGGTGAGAATCGCCAGAAAGTGTCTGCGGATCGTCAGGGAAAACGTGGTCTTTGCCATCGGCATCAAGATCCTGTGTCTGATCCTGAGCGCCTTCGGTATTGCCAATATGTGGTGGGCCGTATTCGCTGATGTCGGTGTCATGGTGCTGGCTGTTCTGAATGCCATGCGGGCAATGCATATATAAACAACAGAAACCGCTGTAACAGGCGGTTTTTACTGTATACTGACAGTAATACTGCAGCGTGCAGAACGGAGGAAATCATAATGAAATTTGCGGTTGATACAGCCGGACTGCCGGACAAATACGGTGGCTTTGCACAGATGTGCGGAACAATGCATGATGACGGGTTTGCGCAGGTTGTTCCGTCTTTAGAGAGCGCTGATCCGGAGGAATTCCGGAAGACTGCGGAAACATGTGAAGCATACGGACTGGAGACGGTGCTGTGCAGACTTGAACGAAATGTGTTGACTGCCAATGCGGAGGAAGCCGGCAGACTGGCAGAGAAATATGGAATCAGCGGTATCATCGTGTCCTTCCCGGAAAGAGCGGATGTATGTTCCCTGCAGGAAACAGCCCTCAATCTGATGCGGGCGGCGCATACCCTGCATGCATACAATACGGAGCTGATCGTGGACACTGCACCAACAGCCCTGCAGACAAAGATCGGAAATCGCTCAGCCCTTGAATATCTGATTGAACAGTGCCACGGGAAAGCGGGAATCCTGGCGGATGTGACGATGCTTACGGAAGCAGGTGAGGATCCCTACACATACCTGAAGAAACATACCGGTATGGTCAAAGCGGTGCGGTTCAGCAAAGCCAGCACAGAGGCAGAGAAAGACTGCTTTGTATTTGCACGTATGTACGGACTTCCCAAACTTGTGAGCGGAGATGATGTGCAGACATGCCTGCAGGATCTGAAAAAACTCGGACAGTACCGCGGACAGACCGCAAGCTTCCTGAATATCCTGGATACCGAAAGCGGGAAAGTGAAAGTGCTGCACCGGTTTGAAGGTGTGATTGAGGCACCGAACTGGCTGAAGAAAGAAAATGTGCTGCTGTTCAATTCAGGTGGCCGCATATACAGATACAGCATTGATACGGATACGTGTGAACGGCTGGATACAGGTGTCTGTACTTCCTGCAACAACGATCATGTTGTCTCACCGGATGAAACGATGCTCGGAGTGAGCCATATGGAAACCTCCGGGGCATTCCGTTCCCTGATCTATGTACTGCCGCTGGAAGGCGGGGAAGCAAGACTGGTGACGGAGAATTCACCGAGCTTTCTGCACGGCTGGTCTCCGGACGGAAATGAACTGGCATACTGTGCATTCCGCATACAGGAAACCGGTATGGAGACGGATATCTACACCATTGATGTGAACGGCGGAACAGAAAAAAGACTGACACCGGGCGGCTTCAATGACGGACCTGAGTATTCACCGGATGGTCAGCATATCTGGTTCAACGGTACGCGTTCCGGTCTGATGCAGGTCTGGCGGATGAACCGTGACGGCAGTGATCAGTCCATGATGAGTCATGAGGATGCGAACTGCTGGTTCCCGCATGTATCCCCTGACGGTAAGAAGGTTGTATATCTGGTGTACAGGAAAGGTGATCTTGAACCGGCGGAACATCTTCCCGGATTATTTGTGCGTCTGTGTCTGATGAATGCGGACGGCAGTGATAACAGGACACTGCTGGAATTCTTCGGCGGCCAGGGATCCATCAATGTAAACTCCTGGTCCAAAGACAGCCGGCATCTGGCCTTTGTCAGTTATGAATTGCTTTGAGAAAAACGGACTCGCGTCCGTTTTCATTTACAGTGTCTTTTCGAAGAAGTCCATGTAGAGTTCCCAGTCTTCTGCGGTCAGTGAGTGGGGACCGGCCAGTCTGTGATACCCGACATGTCCGTTGATGACCGGCACACCGAGTTCGGGAACCGGCAGTTCTTCACCTGTGCAGAGACCGAGGAGCTCAAATGCCTTTTTGCCGAGGTTCAGTGACTTCAGCTGTCCCTCGGGATCTGCCCATGCGTCTTCTGTTTTGGAAGAAGTGTACAGATACCGCGGGGCAATGGCAGCCAGCAGCATATGCTGGTCAAAGGGCATATCATCCTCGTGATCGGCATACTGTTTATAGGCACCGGCGAACCAGTACGGGAAGAAGGTTGTGATGTTGGCAATCTTCTCGCCTTTGTTGCCGCGGGCAAGGGCGTCACCGCTGTTGCCTGCACAGCTGGAGAATACAGCATGGAAGCGCGGATCACAGGCAGCCGCCCAGAGCGCTGCTTTGCCGCAGCGTGAATGACCGACAACAGCACATTTACTGCCGTCGATTTCCGGCATTGTCTGCAGATAATCCAGTACGGTGCTCAGACCGAATGCCCAGGCCGCAAGGGTGCCTGCCGCATCATCCGGTCTGTTTTCGGCATACTCGGGGAAGAGTCTGTGGAAACCGCCTCTGAAGTGATCGTCAAAGCCGGGTGCGATATCCGTGGATACGACTGCCGCAGCTGCGTATCCTCTTGCGATGATGTTCTCCATCGGCCAGCTGTCAGCTTTCCGCATCCGGTTGTAATCCGCTTCCGAACCTGCCACTGCATTGTACAGGAAGACAGGGATGCGTTCTTTTCTTTCAAGGGGCAGGAAGATGACAAAGCAGAATGTGTGCTGGCGGGATCCGCGGGAAAGCTCAGCTTCCACAATCAGACGTTCTGTTTTTACTTTGATGAAACGCGGTTCCTTTTCCCGGTTCAGCAGGGTGAAGACTGTATGCAGGGATTCACGGTCATAGATCTTTCCGTATTCACCTTCGCTCAGCAGGCTGAGGATTTCTTCGCGCCTCGCTGGCCAGGTGTCTGCGGTTGTTTTTTCACCGTTCAGGTTTGTCAGAATATCGGGAAGTGTATTCATACTCAACCTTCTTTCTCAGTTCCGTAGACGATGCGGTGCAGCATTTCCGGATCAACCGGGAAGCAGGCACTGGCAAGTCTTGCGGCATTGGCACTCAGTGTTGTATACGCTCTGTCCAGGGTTTCCTTGGCCGGAGAGAGATCCGGATACAGGGAATGCATGAATGCGGAGAACTCCTCAATTCCATTGAAGCCGGTCAGGTCAAGGATCTCTTTCTGCAGTTCTGCCGGTGCTTCTTTCAGGAATGCCGGCAGGAAGTATCCGCAGGCTTTTCCGTGCGCGATGCCATCGTCATAGGTGAGGATATAGCTCAGGGCATGGGGAATCGAGGTTCCGGTCTGGGCAATGGCAATGCCTCCGAAGGCGGCTGAGCGCATCAGAAGTGTGCGGTCACTGTCAGTCGGTTCAGCCTCACCGGACAGTACCGGACGGATGTTCTTCCAGAGGGATAAACCGGCATTGACGGCGGCGATGCTGTAGTCGTTTGCCTTTGCGTGCAGGCGGCTTTCCACCATGTGCGCCAGGGCATCAACGGATGTGCTGACAATCATGGCATGGGAAGCGGAACAAAGATACTTGCCGTCAATCAGCGCAAGAACAGGGAAGATCCGGTGCGGAATGGACTGCTTTGTTTTTTTCTCATGTACAGTCAGTACCGAAACTCCGGTTACTTCGGAGCCGGTTCCGCAGGTCGTGGGAACGGCAGCGACAGGCAGTGCTTCCGCCGGCAGGGATGCATCATACAGAGGTGCAGCACTGATGGTTTCCTGCTTCATCAGGAATGCAATAGCCTTGGCCGCATCCATCGGTGATCCGCCGCCGATGCCGATGACAAAATCAGCTTGTTCACTGCGCCCGTATTCCGCTGCTTTCACAACGGTTTCCACGGACGGGTTTTCTTCAATGCCGCTGTAACGGCAGTATGGTATGTTCTGACTGTCAAGGGCAGCTGCTGTATCCGCAAATGCACCGCAGGCATCGGCAGAGTGCTTTCCCGTGACAATCAGCGCTTTGTTTCCCAGACGCGCAAGTTCCTTTGCATGCGCACGCACGCAGTCCGGTTCATCAAAGACGGTAACAGGCATGTAATACTTCATGATTTCCTCACTCGTAGACAATTACGGCAACCAGTTCAACAACCTCATCGGTCCGGTTGGCGATGCCGTGTTTTTCACCGACAGGGCAGATGGTGACATCACCTGCAGTGACTGTACGGACAGTGCCGTTGTCATTGTATTCAGCCGTTCCTTTGAGAATGTAGAACAGTTCGGAATCATGGTCATGGGTGTGGGTGCCGATGCTGCAGCCCGGATTCAGTGTAATCTTGGAGAACAGTCTGCCTTTGCCGCAGAGTTCTTCCGGTCCGGTAATGAAGTTTGTCAGCATTACAGTTCCGTCACCGTCACGCATATGTTCACGGTATTCAATTGTCAGTTCGTTCGCTTTTCTGATCATTTCTCATTCCTCTTCTTTCTTTTATCAGACACGGTCGCACAGAAAGCGGACCATTGCGTCCTGTACTTCGGGGTCCCTGCCGTAGAATCCGTTGTTGTTGCACAGCAGCAGGGATTTAACACCTTTGACGGTATATGCTTCAAACATGCGCACACTCTGTCCGAAGGGAACCTGAATCGCACAGTCAAAGATACCGTGCACCAGGCAAAGCGGAGCGCTTGCTTCATGAATGTGTGATATCGGCGAGGCCGTGCGCAGTTCCGCCAGCAGACTGCGGTAGAACGGGTCGGCGTCATTCAGGTGTGCTTTGATATCCGCAACACCTCTGCCGTGTCCCGTATATCCGATCATAGAAGCAATCGGTGCGAACGGACCATCGCCGTTGGCAGTCTTTTCTGGCTGGGACGGCCAGACTGCGGCACAGTCATCACCGAAGTGCAGCAGATCGCAAGGCGCAAACAATGCCACCGCTGCTTTGATGCCCGCATTGTATGACGTATTGCCGCCGATGATTCCGGCAGGTTCTTTGCCGTTGCACGCCGCCAGCATAGTCGTTAAATACCCGCCCATGGATCCGCCGATGAGACCGAAGCGTTCCGGATCAAGACCGAGTTTCTTGGCATTTGCTTTCAGCCAGCGGATACAGCCGGCCGCATCCTCAACGGGAGAGCGCCATGTTTCAGGCGGAGTCAGCCGATAGTCAATGGACGCAACCGCATATCCTTTGGCAAGGAAGGCATCGGTGGTTTCTTCAAACTGGTGATGGTTGCCGCCGAAGCCGTGGATATTGATGATGCACGGGAGACTGCGGCGTTCTGCATTCTGCGGATAGACAATATCCGTATACAGATCAAAGGTGCTGCGCATCATGGGATTGATATTGCCGGGGTCGCCTTTCTGCACAGGCACACTCGCAACATAATGACTTTCACTGTCGGGACGGTGGCCGCGGGAATCATCCATCAGCGGGATTTCAGGTGAGCCATTGCGGAATACATGTCTCTGCGGCAGTTTTGCTCTGGCGCTGAACTGCAGGGAACCTTCTGTTTCCACGGTGAGATAGGCAGTGCTCTTTTTAACAATGACGCGGAAATCAGCCGTTTCATAGATCATGCGTTTACCGTCCGGATATACCTGCAGGCAGGGGCAGCATGTGAAGTGTCCGTTCTTCTTTATATATACGGCACGTTTGAATACATGGAGTTCATCATCGCCGCTGCGGAAACAGGTGATGGTCGGTTCAATGACCGGCAGGGTGATGAGGGATGCGTGTTTGCCGCCTGTGTACAGAGTGATCTCCGGCATTTTTTCCGGGAAGCCGTCCGGCTGCTGGTATCCTGAACCTCCGCAGGAAACGGAAAGACGCAGTCTGTTTCCGGCAGGTATGATCCGTGAGAGTGCTTCCAGATGGAAGGACAGTTTCATCGGTGTATCTTCGGAAAGGGATGTCAGATCACTGCGGTAACCTCTGTGATAGGGGATGCCCATGGAAGCATACACCGGATTGCGGTGGGTGCGGGCATGGGAGGCACGGATGACGCCTTCAGTCAGGAAATGACTTGTGCCATCCGGCATCACTTCCTCCAGCACGGCAATGAAATTGCCGTCGGTATGGGTGGATGTCACCCAGAGTTCGGCAGAAGGAATTCCGGTCAGCTCCAGAGGTTCAGGAAGAACATCTCCCGTAAATACGATGGACTTGTCATCTTCACTGCGCATGTTTTTGGTGACATTTCGGTTCATGCGGCCTGCCGGTCCGTAGATATTGATGTCATTGCGCACGGTATACCGTACGCTTCCTTCCGGTACGGGGGTGTCGGTCAGGGTTCCGTCACTGCCTGCGTACAGCTTTGTGAAGAGGGTTCCGGAAACCGGGAAATCCGCTTCCTGTTTCCAGGGATGGGAATCATTGACCGTATAGTAAAGAACCGGAGGTTCCTGATCGATGCCGTTGTCCTGCTCCTTCAGCCAGTGATCAAAGAAGCGCAGGTGTGCGTTAACCCAGTCAAATGCGGAATCAGGGAAGCCTTCATTCGCTCCTCTGTAGACACCGCAGTGCGGCCAGGGACCAAGCAATAACTTTCCTCCCCAGCTCTTGTATGTCAGGATCTTATTCGTGCAGCCCGGGTCAAACCAGGCACCATAGCTCCATACGTTTGTATGTCCGAAACGGACGGTGTCCATCCGCTCCCATGAAGGTATCTCAAGATTCGGACGGTAGCCGAGATACGGATGCATGTCATCACGGCACATATTGCGGAAGTGCTGAGCCAGGAAAGGCAGATTTCTGTTTCTGGCTTTCAGGGCTTCCTTCAACATCGGATACTCCGGTGCCGGATCATCATCAACCGGTGTGCCCTTGGGAACAGGTCCGCTGTTGGGATCGGTTTTGAATTCGGGAACAGCACTGGCACCGTTGGGGAAATCCTGATCGTAGAAATCCATACTGTTGTCACAGGGGATGGATGCGAGCAATGATGAGGGCTGTTCAATCATGGTGATTTCCTGGCTCATGCCGTAATTGGAGCCGCCGAAGGTGCCGGTTCTGCCATTGCACCAGTCTTCTTTGGCCAGTGTATCAAGGATGCGGGCAAGGTCTTTGCCGTCCTGCCGTCCGAAGAAACCGTCGCTGACACCGTAGGAAGCACCGGAACCGCGCACATCTACAATCACCAGTGCATAGCCGGCTGAAATGATCTGTTCAAGATGTTCCCTGTCTTTTTCAAAACGGGAACGGCGGTCTTCATATCCCGCATTCATGAGGAGCGGTACTTTCTTCTTTGTCTTCGGCAGATACAGATCCACCGCAAGAAGCGTGCCGTCACATCCGGGGATATACCTGGATTCTCTGCTGTATTTCATTTTCTGTCTCCCTGCATAATAAAGACAGTGTTTATAACCCTGTCTTTATTTCGATATGAATATTATAAAGGAAAACAGTATGTCAGCGGTCATATACTGCGAGTTTTGTTTCACAGACACCGACCAGGCGGGACAGCGATGAGGTCAGAATCAGATAGATGGCTCCGGCAATCATAATGGCGGGAATGGCCATGAAGGTAATGGACTGGATGGTGCGGAAGGATGTGGTCAGTTCGGCAACGAAGAAGACCGAAGCGAGGGAAGCCTGCTTGATCATACTGATGAACTCATTGCCCAGGGCCGGAAGAATATTGCGTACTGCCTGCGGGAGAATGATTCTGAGCATGCAGTTGCGTCTGCTCATACCGAGACTCAGTGCAGCTTCCGTCTGTCCGTAATCCACAGCCTGGATACCGGCCCGGATGATCTCAGCCACATAGGATGAAGCGTTGACGATCAGCGCCGTGATCACACACTGCAGGTCGGTCATTTCAAAGGGAATGACTTTCGGCAGAAAGATCCAGAAGAAGTACAGCTGCAGCAAGATAGGTGTGCCGCGCAGGATCTCAATGTAGCAGTTCAGAATCTTGTTCAGGATTCTGTTTCTGCTCATGCGGGCAATGGCGATGATGGTTCCGACAAGGGTTCCCAGTACGACCGTGACCAGTGAAATCCACAGTGTTCCGATGAGTCCTTCCCAGTATACATATCCGTATTTGGAGATGATTTTTATGATCTGTCCCAACATAATGTCTGTTCTCCTGGTTCTGTTTACTCTATGCCAAGCTCTTTGGCGTATTCTGTGTATTCGTCATACCATGCCTTGTACTGTCCGTTTTCATTGACTTCCTTCAGCACTCCGTTGACGGCTTCGATCAGTTCGGTTTCACCTTTCGGAGCACCGATTCTTGTGCCGCCGTACTTTTCATCAACCGTGAATCTGAATTCCGGAACAACTGCCATTTTGGCATCCGGGTTGGCATCGATGTACAGCTGCGCATTCTTGGAAGCGACGATGGCTGCGTCTGCTTTTCCTTCCTGCACGGAGAGGAATGCATCGGTCATGGAGCTGACCTTTTTGAACTCTTTGTATGCGGGAATCTGTTCATTGGCGAGGGTCTCCTGGATGGAAGCGCTCTGGGTCACGATGATGCAGTCAGCCAGATCATCCGGTCCGTTGATGACACCGAGCTTATCTTCCTTGACGAGCAGTCCGTAACCGTCGGAATCTTCACGGAAGTTGTATCCTACAGAGAGTTCCATCGCTTCATTGCGTTCCGGTGTCCAGGCCAGGGCGGAAATCGCAAGATCGTATTTTCCTTCGGCGACACTGGCAAGAACCTGTGTGAATTCCAGCGGCACGAGTTCAAGCTTTACACCGATGCGTTCGGCAATCAGTTCAGCCAGTTCGATATCACTGCCGACATACTGTTCGTTGCCGGATTTTGAGGGATCGATGAATTCATTGGGTGCGAAGTAGGGCTCGGTGGCTACCGTGAGGACACCGCGCTTTTTGATCTGATCCAGACGGCTGGAGCCTTCAGCGGAGGCGCCGCAGCCGGCGAGTGTAAGTGCGAGGACGGAAGTGATCATCAGAGAAAGTGCTCTGCGGAGTGTGTTTTTCATAAGTGTTTCTTTCCTTTCGTTGTTATGCGGATGAAGGTGTATGTTCTTTGGTAAAAAGAAAGGTCCGGAAACTGTTTTATTTCCGGACCGGTTTAGTTCTCCTATTTGTTTACTCTGTCTATTCCAGCATCACAAAGAAGACAGGACAGGAGCCCGGCCGATCGTATGATGATGGTGATGATGTCTCATTTCTTTAAAAGTACTGAACATACGTGACCTCTCCTGTTTATGTTTTGAGCATAATCATGATTGCATGGCATGTCAAGAAAATTATTTTCAGTTATTTGCAACTTTTTCAAACGTATCAATGATGGCTTTCCCGGGCGCAGGTGTGAGCAGGCTGACAACTGCATTCACCGCAAGGGCCAGCAGGAAGGCCGGCAGAAGTTCATAGATATCCAGCATGCCGCCCATCGGTCTGACAAGGAACTTCCAGACAAAGATCATAACACCGCCCGTGATCATACCGGCAAGGGCACCGTAGCGGTTTGAACGTTTCCAGAACAGCGCAAGCAGTACAACGGGACCGAAGCTGGCACCGAAGCCTGCCCAGGCAAACGACACAATTCGGAAGACGGATGAGGTGCTGTCCCAGGCAAAGATAATTGCCACCAGAGCAATCAAAGTCAGGGTGATTCTGGAGACGGTCAGGGTTTTCTTTGCGTCGAGTTCTCTGTGGAAGACATCTGTGAAGAGGTCGCGGGAAACAGCGGAACTTGCCGCAAGAAGCTGTGAATCAGCTGTGGACATCGTGGAAGCCAGGATACCCGCAAGCACGACACCGGCAATCAGGGCAGGGATGAAACCATGCGTTGAGAGCAGTGAAGCAAAACGGACAATGACCGTTTCGGAATCGGTTCCGGCAAGAACAGGGATGGCACCGGCGCGTGAAGCAGCGAGACCGACCATACCGATGAAGATGGAAACACCCATTGAGATAACAACCCAGATTGTGCCGATCCGGCGGGAAATATTCAGTTTGTCTTCGTGTTCAATGGCCATGAAGCGCAGCAGAATATGCGGCATGCCGAAATAACCGAGTCCCCAGGCTGCCGTGGAAAGAATGGTCAGCAGGGAATACGGCAGAGCAGTTCCGGAAACCGGATCATGCATACTTGTCAGGCTGAAGTATCCGGCAAGTGAAGACGCATTGGCCGCAACTGCATCAAGACCTCCGGCACAGTGTACGCCGAACAGCAGGATAACGAAGAGGGCAATGGTCATGACGACGGACTGGATCAGGTCAGTGATGCTGACCGCCATGAAGCCGCCGAGAGCTGTATACGCAATGATGACGGCAGCGCTCACAATCATGGCTGCGTGATAGTTTACGCCGAACAGACTGGCAAACAGTTTTCCGCAGGCCGCAAATCCGGAGGCTGTATACGGTACGAAGAAGATGATGATCAGCAGTGCCGCCACAAGTGTCAGGAGACGCTTAGGATCATTGTACCGGTCGGAAAAGAACTGCGGTACGGTGATCGAACCGGTCTTTTCCGTATATCTGCGCAGTCTTCTGGCTACGATCAGCCAGTTGAGGTATGTGCCCACTGCAAGACCGATGGCAGTCCAGGCCGCATCGGCTGTTCCGGAAAGATAGGCAACACCGGGAAGCCCCATCAGAAGCCAGCTGCTCATGTCCGAAGCTTCAGCACTCATCGCCGCTGCCAGCGGACCGAGTTTTCTGCCGCCGAGATAAAAATCACTGACATTGCCTGTGTTTCTCGAGAAACGGTAACCGATGTAAAGCATGCCGCCGAGATAAACAACGATGGCTAGCATAATTCCGAGTTCTGACATAGTATCCCCTCCTGTAAACAAAAATGCCGTCTCTGTCCAGAGACGGCATTGTGCCGCGGTACCACACTGGTTGCCGGTCAAAGACCGGCCGCTCAAGCCATTAACGCAGGTTCACGTTTCTCCATACTTTTTTCCGGAAAACTTCTCGCAGATCGGTTTCACAGTATGCAGTGCCGCCGGGCTCGCAGTATCCCCGGTTCGCTGCTGGGTGCATACAGCTACTCTTCTGGTCGCTGAATCTAGTAGAAAAATAACGCAGTTTGCCGAAGCTGTCAACCGGAAATTATTTGAAAAGATCCATGAGGAAGCAGTCCGCAAGGGGCAGCCAGAGCTCGAAGTTCGGGTAACGGACTTCACCGTCATAAAGCTTCGCACCGGCCTTTCCGTGCGGAGTACCTGCAAATGTATGCACTTCAACGGGGATACCGTGTTTCACAAGATCCGGGTATACCCAGTGCAGGTTGTCCATGGCTCCGTCTTCACGTCCGACAGCGTAGAAAGTCGGCGGATATACGACGCCTTCGTAGTTGAAGGGATCACCGTTGAAGCGCGGACCGTAGATGCACAGGAAGGCATTGAGATCGGCACTGACGGCATCGAGTTCGTCAGGTACATAGTCCGGATAGATATCTGTCATTTTGTGGGTTCCGGAATGATATTCAATCAGTGCTTCACCGGTCAGGCCACCGTTGGAGAAACCTGCAAAGGCAATGTGATTTTCAGCAATCCTGTACTTTGCCGCATGCTTTCTGACATACCGTACGGCTCTTGCGGAATCGGCACCGGCATCCTGTGCTTTCCAGGGCTGGCGGTTGGTGCGGTTGAGCAGCAGGAAGCACTGATAACCAAGCGCATTCAGGTCAAGAGCGACCTGGTATGTGTTGACGGTTGATTCACCGTGATCGCCGCCCGGACACAGTATAATTGCGCCTTTGGGTGCTGCATCTTCTGGCAGCAGCACTTCATACATGAATGGTACATAATCCGGGTCGTGGTTGAAGAGATGTTCTGAATTGTCCGTGTAATCGCTGCAGCATGGAATCTTGCCTTCAGGCCACAGATAAATGGGTTCTGCCGGGTGTGCGGAAGGTTTGATTTCCTTGCGGAAAGCGTTGAATGCCGCAATCTTTTCCTGAATGTCGGCAGCTTCCGGATCAGCCTGGATAGCCCGGCTCATTTTAACGAGTTCTGCGGTCTGCGCAAGATCGTACTTAACGCAGTGTTCAAAGATTTTGACTGCTTCTGCGTGGTCGGCGCCGAAGATACTGCGCGCTTTCCGGTTGCGTTCAATAATGTGAGACATATCCACCATAATTATTTCCTCCACCTTGTTTTCCGTATTCATTATAGGATAAATGCGTCATGTTCGGCAGGGAATGTCCGTACGGTCTGCGAAAGATACGGGTACGGAGGCAATATGAAAATAACGGAATTGGAGCAGCAGCTGCGTCCTTTCTTTGAGGCGAAAATCAGCGAAGGTATAATCATCAGTTACCGTTTTCTGCATGAAGGATGTGATGAAGAAGCAGAACGGGATACGATACGGCATATCAACAAAGCACAGGGACACAGCGGCGATACACTGATCGGCAACTGGCTGCTGCTGACGGTGAAGGAAGGGTTTGAACTGAGGACATCCATGGATGCACTGATGGAACATGCCCTGAAGACCGGCACCGCCACCCTGCGCAAACAGTTAGAGAAAGATCTTGCGGCAAACCGCAGAAGACTGCTGGAACTGGATGCGGCATCCTTGAAGAGACGGGAAACAGCCCTGCCGAAACTGGTTGTGTGTCTGGTCAATGCGGAGAAGAATGCCGGTGCTCTGCAGGACAGCATATACCGGCAGTACGGCGATGTGGCGGCGGTGGTGTATGCGGAGTTCAGCAGGGATGAGAACAGTGTATGCAGAGCCCGGGTAACAAAGCGTCTGGCAGGATGCTGGGAGATGGCGGAGAATGCGGTGTATGAGACAGCCCTGAAGAATACGGCCGAGAAATATCCGGCAGCTGTTTTCCGGGATGTGCGCAAACTGGCAGAGCAGAATGCCTCGGGGGAACTGCTTACGCATGCATCTTTCCGCAGCGGGTATTTTGTGCTGACATCCGACTGTCTGATCAACGGGGCAGCGCTGCTGTTCTGTCCGGGAACCGCGGAGAAGCTTTCACGGCTGGCAGGGGGCAGGTATTATGCGGTCATGACCAGTGCCGATGAAGTGCATATACATTCCGTGAAGGAGAGTTCATATCCCTCGCTTCTGGACGGGTTATTGCACAGCAACGATTCTTTCCCGGATACAGTACTGACGGAAATGATCTTCTGTTATGATGAAAGGGTAAAGCAGGCGGTTCCGTGTTACGGAGGATAACCGCATAACAATCATTCATAACAGTGGAAAGGAGATTTCATCATGATCATAGATACTGTATACGGAAAGCTGCGCGGCAGACAGCTGGACGGATATGCTGCGTTTCTCGGTATTCCCTATGCAAAACCTCCGGTCGGTGAACGGAGATGGAGAGCACCGGAAAGACCGGAGCCGTGGGACGGTGTGCGAGATGCGCTGACCTTCAGTGCAATTGCCATGCAGGATAAGAACCAGGCAATCCCCGGCAATGATCCGACGGAAGGCCATTATGATCTGAAGCAGAGTGAAGACTGTCTGTATCTCAATGTATGGACACCTTCAACGGAAGGCAGGCATCCGGTGTTTCTGTGGTTCCATGGCGGGGCATGCTGCTGCGGCAGCGGCAACGGCCGCAATGCCAGTCCGCTTCCGTTTGTGCGCAGAGGCATCGTATTTGTGACCATGAATTACCGGCTCGGTATTCTCGGCTTCCTGGCCCATCCGGAGCTGAGCAAGGAAAGCGAACACGGGGTATCCGGCAACTACGCGCATCTCGATCAGATTGCAGCCCTTGACTGGGTCAGGGAAAATATTGCATCTTTCGGCGGTGATCCCGATCATATCGTCATCGGCGGATGTTCTGCCGGTGCCATCGCAGCGCAGGCACTGTCATGCAGTCCGCTGACAGAAGGCAAGATCGTCGGTGCTGTTATTGAGAGCGGCATCGGTATGGATCCCACTTCCTATCCGGAGTCATTCAAGGTGGATACACTGGCTGAGATTGAAGAGGGCGGTATGCAATTCCAGAAGGCGCTCGGTGCTGCTGATATCGCTGAAATGCGGGCGATGAGCTATGAACAGCTGGCTGCCGTACCGGATTCCTTCTTCCGCAGACGGCTCCACTTCGGTACAACACTCGGCACCTGCGGAGACGGCTATGTATTACCTATTCCGTCAAATGAATGCACGATGACACTGCGCAACCACAATATGCCGTATCTGGTCGGCACAACCCATGATGAAGGCGGAGGCTTTGCGGCATTCATCAGTCCTGAAGAGTTCCTGAAGCAGAGCACGGATCTCTTCGGGGAAGAGGTTCTGAAAGTGTTTGAGGAATTCCCGCACAGTACAAAAGAAGAGGTCCGTAAACTGGCGCATGACATGCATACCGGACACTGTGCTGCCAAGGCTTTTGCGGAGATACAGTCTGATTATGACCGCAGTCCCGTATATGTATTCGATTTCGCCCACCGCAGTCCGGAAACAGGCACAGCCCATCACGGACTTGAGACAAGATATCTGCTCGGCAGCTATCACGAGATACCAGGCGCAGATGAAAATGATGAGCGGATTGCGGAACAGATGCAGGATTACTGGTGCTCGTTTATCAGGGATCTCAAGCCTTCCGCAGAAGGTATGCCGGCCTGGAAACCGTATACGGCTGCAGAGAGAAACGTGCTGGTGATCGGTGATGAAATTACCTGTCAGGAGGAAAAAGAAAATGCGCTGCAGACTTTCGTCAGAGCGCATGCAGTACAGGTATGCCGGAACCGGATCGAAGAAGAAAAACAGTGACAGAGGCACCGCGGAAGCGGTGCTTTTACATTAAGGCAAAAAGAAAACCGTCCATCCGGACGGCTGCTTTCAACTGGTCGGGATGACTGGATTCGAACCAGCGACCTCTTCGTCCCGAACGAAGCGCACTACCAAGCTGTGCTACATCCCGTTGTTCAGCTTTAATATAATAGCAAAAAGAATTTAAAAATACCACAGGAAATATAAAAATGTTTGCGGAAACAGAAATCGGGGTATGTATTTGGCAAAAAAACAGTGTGGTATGATATAGCTGAACATCGGAAAGCGGTAATAACTATGAGCAATTACAGACAATACAATGACGAAGACAACATTGAAGTATCCATCGATCTGGCCAATGATGCTCTGTATCACCTGAACCAGGCAAAGGACAGACTGAACAGTGCAAAGAACTGGGGACTGGCTGATATTCTCGGCGGCGGTGTGTTTATCACGATGGCGAAGAGAAACCGGCTGAGCGAAGCTGAAAATGAGATGCGGCTGGCCAAGTATGCGATCAACCGTCTGGAAGACAGACTTGTTTATCTGCGCAAAAGTGATGACCTGTATATAGAGATGAGCGATTTTGCGACAACCATGGACTATCTGTTCGACAATCCGCTGACGGATATTGTGATACAGTCACGGATCAGTGATGCAAAGGACAGAGTGGAAAAGGCAATTGTACGGGTGGAAAAGATACTGGATGACCTGTACGCAGGAGCCGGCGAAGATGATGAACAGGATGACTGACCGGCAGATTGCGGTCACCGGCACGGGACGGATCAGCGTTAAACCGGACTGGATCATCATCAGCGTGCATATGAAGGCGGCAGATCCCGATTATGCCAAGGCAGTTGCGCTGGGTGAAAAGCAGCTGCAGGAAATACAGACTGCGGTTCTGGACGGCGGTTTCCGTAAGAATGATCTCAGAACCGGTTCGTTTGTGATCAGACCGGAATATGACGAGAGTATACAGGACGGTAAGCTGAAACGGGAGTTTCTTCATTTTACGGTGGAGCATGATCTGAGTCTGGGTATGAAATACGACATGATCAAACTCTCAGAGGCTCTGGAAGTCATTACACACTGCAGTATGAAACCGGAAATCAGCATTGTATTCACGGTAAAGAATCAGGATAAGATACGTGACAGTCTGCTTAAAGAGGCTGCCGAAGATGCGCACAGGAAAGCTGTGGTCCTCACCGCGGCGGCCGGTGTGAAACTTGGGGAATTGGTGCAGATTACCTACGGCAGGGAAAGCGTGGATGCATCATCACCGGCTATGATGAAAATGGACAGTGTCACTTTCAGCAGGAAGAATGTCTTTGATATCGTTCCGGCTGAAATCGAGGAGGAGGAATCTGTTGCCTGCGTGTGGCAGATCAGATAGGAGAACAACAGAATGAGACAGATTACAATCGGAACAACCGGCATTACGGTACCGCAGAACGCTTTCGGCGCTCTGCCGATTCAGCGTGCTGACAAAGAAACGGCTGTCAGGATTCTGCGCAGAGCCTATGAGGGAGGCATGCGCTTCTTTGACACGGCAAGAGGATATACGGACAGTGAGGAGAAACTCGGTCTGGCGTTTGCGGGAATGCGTGACAGGATCTATATTGCGACCAAGACACACGCCCTGACGCCGGAAGCTTTCTGGAAAGATCTTGAGAAAAGTCTGGAAATGCTGCAGACGGACTATATTGATATCTACCAGTTCCATCAGGCAGACAGATGCTACAAACCGGGTGACGGCACCGGTATGTATGAATGCATGCTGGAGGCAAAGGCGCAGGGAAAGATCCGTCATATCGGCATTACCGCGCATAAGCTGCAGGTTGCCTTTGAAGCTGTGGAAAGCGGACTCTATGAGACGCTGCAGTTCCCGTTCAGCTATCTCTGCGGAGACAAGGATCTTGAACTGATCCGGGCAGCAGAAAAAGCAGGCATGGGCTCAACGTCATTAAGTTAAGAAAGAGGTTTACAGAGTAACTTGAGAGTATTCTGTAGACCTTTTTTCAAGATTGAATGATAAGACATTATGAAAAGCATCATATGATGTCATAATGTGATCTGGATTATCAGTTATAATG
>JAFUCL010000102.1 GCA_017459725.1 Solobacterium sp.
CTTACGACCGTTCAAATAATCCTCGCATGCCTGTACTTTCTGCTCGTAACTGTATTTCGTTTTTCTTCCCATGATAAAATCCCACCTCCGTGGGCAGTGCTTCTTATATTTGCACTGTCTACTTTGGTGGGATCATATCAAAATCCGGGGCAGTTTTCTTCCGCATGCTCTGTTAATATAGAGACAGATAAACAGGAGTACGGATTCATATGAAGCATAATAAAAAGAGTTTCCTGAAGAAACTGTCATGTTCGCTTTTCAGTGCATTGCTGATCGGCTGCGCGGAATCGAAGGACAATAAAAACACATACCGCAGCATTTCACAGGAAGAAGCTGCCGAGATCATGCGTACGGAGAAGAATTACATCATCCTGGACGTGCGCACGGAAGCGGAATATGCCGAGGAACATATCACCGGTGCCATCAATATTCCGAATGAATCAATCGGTACGGAACCTCCTGCATCTCTGCCGGATAAGAATCAGCTGATTCTGGTGTACTGCCGCAGCGGCCGGCGTTCAAAGCAGGCAGCGCAGAAACTGGCGGATATGGGCTATACGAACATAAAGGAATTCGGCGGTATACAGACCTGGACCGGATCCACGGAATCACTGACTGCTATGACGGAGCCGGTGCTGATGCTGGATGCGCATCCCGTAACCGAGAAGGACGGCATCAGTGCGGAAGTAACGGGAGTTACGGTGAATGAGGTGAAAGTGACCCTGAAGAACCACAGCGGAAATGTCTGGTATTATGGGGAGCCGTTTACGCTGAGCAGAGAGGAAAACGGAGAGCGGCGTGAACTCAAATGGCCCGAGGAGATATCCTGGATTGAAATAGCGTATGAACTGCCGGACGGGGGAGAAACCGTAATCAAAAGAGACATCAGCGGACTGAATGTTACGGAGCCCGGAGTGTACTGGATTACGGTCAACGGCATTGATGTACAGTTCGAACTGGTCATGAGTGAATAGTTGAAAAGCAGTGACGGTTAGGGTGCATAAACCAACAGTTTCATGATACAATTATCACCGCCATGAATACATTGAAGAAATACCTGAAACCGGAAGTGAAGCTGATCATTCTGGCGCTGTCCATGAAGATTTCCAATGCCTTGCTGGAACTGCTGCTTCCGTACATTACTTCGCATATTATCGACGTTGTGGTGCCGACCAAAAGTGTGCGGAATATCATCATATGGACCGTTACCATGATTGTGTGTGCGTTTGCGGCATGGCGGCTGGGACTCAATGCCAACCGCAGGGCTTCGCTTGTTGCGCGCAATGTCACGGAGAATATCCGGCATGACCTGTTTGACAAGACAATCTATCTTTCATCCGAGAAAACCGATGAGTTTACGATTCCTTCACTGGAAGGAAGACTGACAACAGATACATATAATGTGCACCGTATGATCGGTATGATGATGCGTATGGGAATCCGGGGACCGATTATTCTGGTGGGAGGCCTCGTGATTACTTTTATCATGGAGCCGGTGCTGTCATTGGTTCTGCTGGCAACGATACCGTTTATTTCAGTACTGGTTTATTTCCGTACGGCAAAGGGTGTGCCGATGTTCAGAGCCATTCATAAGAAAAACGACCGTATGGTTGGTGTTGTCCGTGAGAATGCCCAGGGTATCCGGGTTATCAAGGCATTGTCAAAGACTGAGTATGAACGTGAGCGGTACAGAAAGGTAAACGGAGAACTGCGTGATGCGACGGTAACGGCGCAGAAGCGTATGTCCATCATCAATCCTTCTATGAACTTCATTCTGAATACCGGTATGGCTGCCGTTATTCTGGTCGGTGCGTACAGGGTCAGTGCAGGTCTTTCCGCAGCCGGCAAGATCATTGCGTTCATGTCATACTTTACGATTATTTCAAGATCTGTCATGCAGATCGGCAGAATGTTCCTGATGCTTTCACAGGGTCTGGCGAGTGCGGACCGTATTGAGGAAGTGCTGACCTGTGAGTCGGAAAAGGATTGGAAGCCGGCGGAATATCCTGAGGGTGATCCTGCTTATGCCCTGGAATTCCGTGATGTGACATTCTCCTATCTGAAGGTCATGGACAATCTGACGGATATTTCCTTCAAGCTGAAAAAGGGACAGACACTCGGTGTCATCGGTGCCACGGGTTCCGGCAAATCCACGATCCTCGCCCTTCTGCTGCATTTCTACAATACCGACAGCGGACAGATTTTCCTGAACGGGAAGGATATCCGCAGCTGGGCTCCTTCCGAGCTCCGCAGCAAATTCGGGGTGGTTATGCAGAATGATTTCCTGTTCCGGGATACCCTGGATGAGAATATCCGTTTCGGACGTACGGTAAGCGATGAGGCGGTTGAAAAAGCAATTGAGACAGCGCAGGCCAAAGAGTTCATTGAACAGATTGACGAGGGTATGCAGTATCAGCTGACCGGCAAGGGACAGAATCTGAGCGGCGGCCAGCGGCAGCGTGTTCTGCTTTCGCGTGCATTTGCGGCGGAACCGGATTTCCTGATGCTGGATGATTCCAGCAGTGCACTTGACTACAATACGGATGCGAAACTGAGAAAGGCAATCGCAGAAGCATATCCGGATGCCACCAAGATTATCGTGGCACAGCGTGTTTCTTCGGTTATGAACTGCGATGAGATTCTGATGCTGGACGGCGGAAAGATACTTGCCTCGGGCAAACATGATGAGCTGATGGCAGATTGTGAGCTGTATGCCTCTATCTATGAATCACAGATGGGAGGTGCTCTCTTTGACTGAACAGGTTAAGAAAAAGAATACAAAGGGAACGATCGTCCGTCTGCTGAAGTATCTCTCCAGAAACAAGTGGTTTATTGTACTGGCACTGATTACAACGGTTTCCGGAAACTATCTGAGTCTGCTGATTCCCAGGTATACGGGTTATGCAATTGATGCGATCGGTGTCAACCAGACCGTGGATTTCGCCAAAGTCTTCTATTACTGCCGGTGGATGCTGGTGCTGGTGGCGGGAAGCTCCGTACTGAGCTATATCACCCAGGCACTGCTGATACGCATTTCGGCGCGTACTTCGGAGATTCTGCGTCAGGAGGTGTTTGATCATCTGCTGACACTGCCGGTCAGTTTCTTTGACAAGCATCAGGCCGGTGATATCATCTCCCGTATTTCATACGATATAGACACGATCAATACTTCACTCTCCAGTGATATTGTCATGATCACAACCACACTGTTTACGGTGTTCGGATCGCTGATCATGATGATCCGCATTTCCCCGCTGCTGTGCATCGTCTTTGTCATCACCACCCCGATGACGCTGTATATCACCCGGCTGCGTGCCATCAAGGTACGGCCGCTGTTCAGCCGCAGATCACGTCTGCTCGGTGAACTGAACGGTTTTGCGGAAGAGATGTATTCCGGTCATAAGACCATCAAGGCATACGGTCAGGAAGAGACAATCATCAGCCGTTTTGCCAAGAAGAATACGGAAGCGGTGGATGCGTACTATGAAGCGGATTACCAGGGCACGATCGTCGGCCAGACGGTGCAGTGGATCAACAACCTGTCCATGGCGCTGATCTCCGGTTTCGGTGCATATCTGTTCCTGATCGGCAGTATATCCATCGGCAGTATTTCCACGTTCATTCAGTATTCCCGCAGATTCTCCGGACCGATCAGTGAGCTGGCCAATATCATGGCAGAGCTGCAGTCGGCGCTGTCGGCGGCAGAGCGTGTCTTTGCACTGATTGATGAACCGAGTGAACCGGCGGATATGCAGAATGCGCATATTCTCGATCATGCGGTTGGCAATGTTGACTTCGATCATGTGAAGTTCAGTTATGTGCCGGGCAATGAGATTATCCACGGACTGGATCTGCACGCGGATGCGGGCAAGATGATTGCCATTGTCGGACCGACCGGTGCCGGCAAGACAACCATTATCAATCTGCTCATGCGCTTCTATGATGCGGACAGCGGTACGATCAGGATTGACGGATATCCGATCATGGAATGCACCAGGGATTCACTGCGCAGACAGTTCTCCATGGTGCTGCAGGAGACATGGCTGTTTGAGGGAACGATCTTTGAGAATGTTGCCTACGGTACCGATCACGCCACAAGGGAAGATGTCATCAATGCATGCAAGGCTGCCCATATTCATGACTTTATCATGAGTCTGCGGCAGGGATATGACACGATGTTAACGGATGACGGTATCAATATTTCCAAGGGACAGAAACAGCTGCTGACCATTGCCAGAGCGATGCTCTCCGACAGCCGTATGCTGATCCTGGATGAAGCCACCAGCAACGTTGACAGCTACACCGAGAAAGAGATACAGGCAGCGATCCGTAATCTCTGCCGCGGCAAGACTACATTCATCATTGCGCACCGTCTTTCCACCATACAGGAAGCAGACCGGATTCTCGTTCTGCAGCACGGTACGGTCATTGAACAGGGAACCCATGAGGAGCTGCTTGCACAGAAGGGATTCTATGCATCGCTGTTCCAGGCACAATGGACAAACTGAAGCCCCCGGCTTGCGAAAGCAGGGGGTTTTCGTTACGATTAAAGTAACAGTATATGTGCTTATATAAGTATTAATAGCAGGGAGAAGATTACTATGATTTGTCTCAACAATGGATGGGAGTACCTGTCGGTCTGGGATGATGCTTTTCTTTCCGGCATGGAAGCGGAGCAGACTGTACGCCTGCCGCACACAGTGCAGGAAATTCCGCTTCATTACGCCGATCATGAAAGCTACCAGAAAACCGTAGGTTACCGCAAACAGCTGTTTTTTTCTGAGGAAGATGAGGGAAAGAGGCATTTTCTGCAGTTTGACGGGGCTGCGCATATAGCCCGGGTTTACTGCAACGGTATTTTCCTGCAGGAACACCGCACCGGGTATACGGGTTTCCGGGTGGAGATTACCAACGATATCAAGTACGGACAGGAGAATGATATTGTCGTTAAGCTGGACACAACGGAGAACGGCGAAGTGCCTCCGTTCGGATTTGCAATTGACTATCTGACCTTTGGTGGTCTGTACCGGGATGTCTGGCTGGACAGCAGAGAGAGAACATACCTGAAGGATGTCTATGTGGCAACACCGGATCTGCATACAGCGCGGATTCTGTGCACCGTGGATATGGCTGAAGGTGATGAACATGTATCCGTATCCATTCATGATGAAGACGGCTTCTTCGTAGCGGAAAAGGTGTTCGGTGCAGGCGAAAAGGATATCTCACTGCCGGTGTCCGGTATCCGTCCGTGGTCGCCGGATGATCCGTCCCTGTATGTGTGCACGGTTACGCTGATGCGCGGTGAGCAGGTGCTGGATACGGTGGATAAAACCTTCGGATTCCGCACGGTTCATTTCACCGAGAAGGATTTCCTGCTGAACGGCAAACCGCTGTTCATCCGCGGTCTGAACAGACACCAGAGCTATCCGTATGTCGGATATGCCGTGCCTGAGAAGCTGCAGAGGGAAGACGCAAGAATCCTCAAAGAGGAGCTGCACGTCAATGCGGTAAGAACATCGCATTATCCGCAGAGTCATTATTTCCTCGATGAATGCGACCGTCTGGGTCTGCTGGTCTTTACCGAGATTCCCGGATGGCAGCACGTCGGTGATACGGCATGGCAGGATCAGGCTGTGGTCAATACCCAGGAAATGATCATGCAGTACCGCCAGCATCCTTCCATCATTCTTTGGGGTGTGCGCATCAATGAATCGCAGGACAATGACGCCTTCTATAAGAGAACCAATGAAACGGCATGGCTGCTGGATCCTTACCGGCAGACATCCGGTGTGCGCTTTATCGAGAAGAGTTCCCTGATTGAAGATGTCTATTCATACAATGATTTCTCCCACAACGGAACCAATGCCGGTGTAAAGCCGAAGAAAGATGTAACACCGGATATGAACAAGGCGCTGATCATTACCGAAGCAAACGGACATATGTTCCCGACCAAGTCGTTTGATCCGTGGGCAAAGCGCCAGGAACATGCCATCCGTCATGCCAGAGTGCTGAATGACGCTGCCGCGGACGGTATGCATGCAGGATGTTTCCAGTGGTGCATGTTTGACTATCCGACCCATAAGGACTTCGGTTCGGGTGACCGCAACTGTTACCACGGTGTGTTGGATTTCTTCCGGAATCCGAAGCTTGCGGCATCGGTGTATGCCAGCCAGCAGGATGATGTACCGGTGCTGGATATCGGTTCATCCATGGATATCGGTGATTATCCGGCCGGCAATATCGGTGATATCTATGCATTCACGAATGCGGATGAAGTCGTTGTGTATAAGAATGATCAGAGAGTTGCCTCCTTCCGCAGTGAAGGCTGGAACGGTCTGAAGCATGGTCCGGTGAAAATCGATGATCTGATCGGCGATCTGGTAAAGGAAAACGAAGATATACCGGCTGAACAGGCTGAGCTGATCCATACATGCCTGAATGCGGCGGCCAAGTATGGTATGGCCAATCTGCCGGTGAAGTACAAGGCAATGCTGGGATACTGCATGCTGCACTACGGTATGAAGTACGAAGACGGTGTAGCCCTGTACGGTAAGTATGTTGCCAACTGGGGCGGCAAGGCCGTGGTCTGGCGCTTTGATGCCGTGAAGAACGGCAAGACGGTTACGTCCGTTACGAAGTGCCCGGATACACATCTGAAGCTTGAAGCGAAGGCATCCCATCAGCTGCTCTGTGAAGGGGATACATATGACATGGCAGCTGTAAGAATCCGGGTGCTGGACGGATACGGCAACATTGCGCCGTATGCGCAGATTCCCGTACATGTGGAAGTAAAGGGTCCGCTGTGTGTCGTCGGACCGGATACGGTTACTGCCGAAGGCGGTATGACCGGTACATATCTGAAAACAACCGGACAGGCAGGAACAGCCGAAGTGACAATTACTTCAGCCGTTACGGAACCTGTCAGACTGACGTTTGCGATTGAAAAGAGGGGATAACGAATCATGGAGTTTTCTAAGAAGGAAACCATTGCGTATGGTCTTGGTGCAATCGGCAAAGACATGTGCTATGCACTCTCTGCCGGTTATGTTCTGTACTATTATCAGGATCTTCTGCACCTGCCCGGAACCTTTGTCGGTTTCGTGCTGATGGCGGCCAGAATCTTCGATGCGATCAATGACCCGTTCATGGGTGTGCTTGTGGAAGGAACCAATACCAAATGGGGTAAGTTCCGTCCCTGGATCCTCGGCGGCACCATTCTCAATGCCATCGTGCTGTTTGCACTGTTTGCGGCTCCCGATCTTGGTTTAAGAGGTCTGAAGTTCTACATGAGCATTATTTATATCCTCTGGGGTGTGACATACACAATGATGGATATTCCGTACTGGTCCATGATTCCTGCTGTTACCAGCAATGCCAGAGACCGTGAACATCTGTCCGTGGTCGGCAGATCCTGTGCAGGTGTCGGCAATGCGCTGATTACGGTTCTTACTCCGGTGCTGGTCGGTGTGCTCGGCGGTGCCAATGAACGTATGGGCTTCAAGTGGTACGGTCTGATCGTGGCAGTGATCTTCGTCATTGCCGAAGTGATTCTGTTCAAGACAATCAAGGAAACACAGTCAAATGAAAAGATGAAGACAACATCCGTCCGTGAGATGTTCTCGGCACTCTTCCGCAATGACCAGGCCATGGTTACGGTTGCGGCAATCCTGCTGATCAATACAGCGCTGTATCTGACTTCCAACCTGATCATCTACTTCTTCAAGTATGATGTCGGCGGTGAAGCATGGCGCGGCAACTTCTCGCTCTTCAACATGGTCGGCGGTGCTGCCCAGATCCTCAGTATGATGATCCTGTATCCGCAGCTGCGCAAGCATAAGAAGAATGAGGATATCTTCAAGATCTGTCTGTGCATGTCCATGAGCGGTTATGCACTGATTCTCTTGATCAGTGTGCTCGGTCTTGCCCATAACATGGCTCTGCTCTGCCTGTGCGGTCTGCTGGTCTTTGCGGCTAACGGTATGCTGACGGTACTGACAACGGTCTTCCTGTCCAATACGGTTGACTACGGTCAGCTGAAGACAGGCCACCGTGAGGAGAGCGTTATCTTCAGTATGCAGACATTCGTGGTTAAAGCAGCGTCCGGTGTGGCGGTGTTCCTGGCGGGTCTCGGCATTGACCTGATCGGTCTTGTCGGCAATACCAACGATGAAGCTGTGGTGGCTGCCCAGAGCTCCTCCACAATCCTCGGTCTGCGTTTGCTGATGACAATCCTGCCGATTATCGGTCTGGTGCTGGCACTGGTTCTCTTCATTAAGAAATTCAAACTCACTGATCAGAGAGTGGAAGAGATTACGGCTGAACTGAACGGTGCAGGAGGCGAAGGAGAATGATACTTTCCTGGCGGGCTGCAGGTACGGCGAAGGACGGCAGTGCATTTGTACTGACAGGCATGCGGAACATCCGTGAGGGTGCTGTGCATATTTCTGCCGATCTTCCCGAAGGAACCATAACAAGTGTCACGGGCAAGATCATAGTGCCGATCCGCAGCCGTGAACATATCTTTATGAACGGTTTCCAGACCTGGACATACTGCCCCGAATATACAAAAGACAGCAGGATCCGCGGACTGAACGGAACCCCTGCGGCGGCAGTCAGACGGTTTGCGCTGAACCGTTACGGTGATTATCACTTTGTGAAGTATCCCAATAAGAAGGGTTATCTGCACGGATTCTCCTGGTGCACGTTCCGTTACAAGGACCAGTACAGAATCTTTGCCTCAACCAATGAGAAACCGGGATATACGATTTTCCGCTACAACAGCGAGACGGCCGTGCTGTCACTGAAACGTGACTGTGAAGGAATTGCGTGCGGAGGCAAATATCCGCTGTTTGATCTGTACATTGCGGATGGAACTGAAGATGAAGTATATGACGGGTGGTTTGAGAAGCTTGATCTGCCGCCGGTCACAAAGGAAAAACTGTTCGGATATTCCAGCTGGTACAACCGGTATCAGGATATTTCCGAAGCTGCCATTCATCAGGATCTGCAGGGATGCAAAAAGATCTTCAAGAAAGGAGATCTGTTCCAGATCGATGACGGCTGGGAACCGTTTATCGGTGACTGGCTGGAATCGGATCATAAGAAGTTCCCCGGCGGTATGAAGGCACAGGCCGACAAGATTCATCAGGCAGGCTTCAAGGCAGGTCTTTGGATTGCGCCGTTTGTGGCAGAAGAAAAATCCGCTGTCTATCAGAATCATCCCGACTGGTTCTTCAAGGTCAACGGCAAACCGTGGAAGTGCGGATCCAACTGGTCCGGCTTCTATTCCCTGGATATCGACAATCCCGAGGTGAAGGACTATCTGAAGGAAGTGTTCCGGCAGATCCGTGAGGACTGGGGATTTGATCTGATCAAGGCAGACTTCCTGTACGGAGCGGCACCGTTCGGTACGGAAGACGAAACCAGAGCCGGCCGAATGATCCGGGCAATGAAGTTCCTGCGCACACAGTGCGGTGATATGAAGATACTCGGCTGCGGTGTGCCGGTCATGCCTGCCTTCGGGTATGTGGATTACTGCAGGATCAGCTGTGATGTATCCCTGGACTGGGATGATAAGCCGCATATGCGCATTATCCACAGAGAGCGTGTATCCACCAAACAGGCCATCGGCAATACTCTGTCCAGACGTGCTTTGAACGGCAGGGCATATCTGTCCGATCCGGATGTTTTCTTCCTCAGGGAAAGCAATCTGAGTCTGAGTGAAGACCGGAAGGAAATGCTTGCCAAACTGGATGCACTGATGGGAGGCGTATTCCTGACCTCGGATGATCCGGGTTCGTATACGAATGAAATCATATACAAGTATCAGGTGTACAGGCATATTGCGGAGGATGCGGTCAATGTCAGATATCTGCCGGATAAACATATGGTCCGGTATGAAATTGATGGAGCGGAACGTTTTCTGCAAGTATAATATGTGATGTACAAGAGGTGAACGGTATGATTTTACACAGTGTTCGTGAAACAAAGGGCTGGATGATCATGGATTATAACTCCACATGGGGTTACGGATATGAGTTTATGCTGGATGCAGTGCAGGGCATCATAGATACTGATTTCAGGGATCAGACAAAGAAGCTCTCAACTGCAGGTGCCGGCGGAGCCGATGAGAAGAACCACATTGCGGAAGTCAGGGAAGCAGATATGAGGCTGCTGAAAGTGCCTGCTCTGAAAGAGGAGTGCAGCAGTCTTGTGGTAGCGGGAATCAGTTCCATCATGGAGCTGCCGCTGCAGATTGCCTTCTTCAATGAGACCAATATTGTACGGCTGTACTGTCCGTCCAAGGAGTTTGTGGAAGAACACGGTGAGCATGTTTTCGATAACTACATGAACAGTATTGAAATCAACGGTTACTGCACAGGTGCCAAGCGCACGGCAGTGGAGACATACCGGAAAGAGAACAACCTTGACTGACAGGTCCCTGAAAGGGGACCTTTTTTGAAAAAGTCCGAATTTGCACAGTGGACCTATAATCACTGATTATCAGCGGACTTTTTAGACATCACATCACGATATCGAACCTCAAGAGGTACCGAAACCGCTATATCGATAAACGCTTTTACCTTTTCGTAACGGTTATGC
>JAFUCL010000103.1 GCA_017459725.1 Solobacterium sp.
GCCCGGCTCAACTAAGAGAAAACACGACAATCATCTTCCATGTTTTACCTGAAGTGTTTTTAATGTGCTTGAATCTCTTGAATATCGCCATTGAAATGAAATCTTTTCACTCTGGCTGGCTTCATTTGGATGTTCGCTTTAAATGAATCTAAAAAGAGGCTGTTTTCCAGCCTCAGAATGTTTCACCATTCCTTAACTGTTACAGCCTCTTTTTTTATCCCTTCCGGTATTTGTGCATACCGAACAAAAAGAACAGGCTATGCGCCTGCTCTTTCGTTCTTCTCGATATGTCTTTCTATAATCACGCGGATAATGTCGGCCGCAAGCTTTACGTCATCGTTGCAGACAACGTACTTGTACTCGCTGATGCGTTCCATTTCCTTGGCAGCTTTGGCAAGACGCTGCTGGACGATTTCCTCCGGCTCCGTTTTTCTGCCGCGGATTCTGCTTTCCAGCTCTTCCATGGTCGGCGGGATGATGTAAATCGTCAGGGCATCCGGGCATTTCTTCTTTACCTGGCAGCACCCATCAACTTCGATCTCCAGAAGCACATTCTTACCTTCATTGCGGAGCTCTTCCACACCCTTTACCGGTGTTCCGTAGTAGTTGCCGACAAACTCTGTCCATTCCAGCAGTTCATCGTTCTTGATGGCTTCCTCAAACTGTTCCCTGGTAACAAAATGGTAATTGACTCCGTCTTTCTCACCTTCACGCATCTGTCTGGTTGTCATTGATACCGAATATGACAAGCGCAGAGCGGGATCGTCCATAAACTCTTTGAGAACTGTTCCTTTTCCTACACCTGACGGTCCGCTAATTACAATCAGCAATCCTTTTGGCATATTCCTGTCCTCCTCACTCAGTTACCTTACAAGGAATTTTTCTTTCCGTCAATCATGTTATAATTAGAAGCTGTTACGGAGGGCACAGTATGGCACTGGACGGTATTCTTCTGCATAAAATCATTCCCGGCATTGCGGATATTCTGCCCTGCCGCATTCAGAAAATCTATCAGATCTCACAGACAGAAGTGCTGTTTCAGGTACACGGTCAGGGCGGTAGACAGCAGCTGCTGATTTCCTGCCACTCACAGTACAACCGCATCCTGCTGACAAAGAGAAACTATCCGACACCGAGTGAACCCGGCAATTTCATCATGGTGCTAAGAAAGTATCTGGAAGGCGCCACGATTCATACCGTAAGACAGGCAGGTCTTGACCGCTGGTGTGAATTCCTCATCCGCCGCCGCAATGAACTCGGTGATCCCGAAGATCTGCGCCTGGTTACGGAACTGATGGGCAAATACGCCAATATCATACTGGTCAGTGCAGCCGGCAATGTCATCGATGCCCTCAAGCGCATTCCGCCCTTTGAGAATACAAGACGAACCATTCATCCCGGTGCACAGTTCCAGGAAACACCTCCCCAGGATAAACGCAATCCCTTTACGGATCCGTATATAGAAGCAGATAAAACACTTACCCAGCAGTTTGCGGGTATTTCACCGTTCCTTGCCAAGGAAATCGAATTCCGTATGCGTGCGGGACAGTCATTCCCCGATATCATGCAGGAAATCGAGGCTTCCGACCGTATTTACATTGCCAATGATCAGAATGAAGCGGTCTTCCACTGCATTGAGCTGACCTCTGTCGGTCCCTGCCGCAGCTATCCTGTCTTTGAAGGTTTTGATATCCTGTATTACCACAAAGAAGAAAAAGAGCGGATCAAGGAGATCAGCGGTGATATCTTCCATACAGTCAAGCGTGAACTGAAGCACCAGACCACCAAGCTGCCGCGATTGCTGAAGGAATATGACGATGCCTGCGACAATGCGCGCTGGCAGAAGTACGGCGATCTGCTGTACATCCACAATATTACCGATACCAAGGGACAGACATTCATTGAACTGGAAGACTATGAAACCGGCTCTATGATCAAAGTTCCCCTGGACCCCAAACTGGACGGCAGCCGCAATGCCCAGAAATGCTATACGAAATACACAAAGCTGAAAAAAGGACAGCAATATCTGCAGGAACAGATAGCAATCTGCGAGAATGAGATCAGCTATTTTCAGGGTCTTCTGGAACAGCTGGAACAGGCAGATTTCAAGGTTGCTGAGGAGATCAAGGATGAACTGGTCCGCGGCGGCTATATGAAAGACAAGAAACAGAAGAAGTTCCGCAAAAAGAAAGATACCGGTCCTTCCTTCAGGACGGTCCGGCTGGAAGACGGTACGGAGATTTCATTCGGACGCAACAACCTGCAGAATGAGGCACTTACATGGCATCATGCGCGGCGGAATGAAATATGGCTTCATGCCAAGGATTATCACGGCGCCCATGTCGTAATCCATACACCGGAACCGGATGAGAATGCCCTGCGGACAGCAGCCATGATTGCGGCATACTACTCGGCAGGAAGGAATTCTTCTTCCGTACCGGTCAACTGGTGCAAAGTCAGCCAGCTCAAAAAAATACCCGGCGCAAAACCGGGTATGGTACAGCTCGGATCGTATAAGACGATTTACATTGATCCGGAACCGGATCTGCCGGAATGGCTGGGCTTTTCCGAAGACTGAGCTTCTTCCACGAATTTCAGCAGTTCCTTTACTTCGAACATGCGCAGACGGCGGTATTCGCCCTGCCGCAGTGTTCCGTATGTCAGATTGCCGTAACGGATGCGTTCCAGTCTTGTTACGGTATATCCGAAGTATTCCATCATACGTCTGATCTCACGGTTGCGGCCTTCAAAGATCGTAATCACGAGTTCAGTCTTTTCTTTTTTGGCATTGCGTGATGATACATGCACGGATGCCGGCAGTGTCATGCCGTCCTCAAGCATGATGCCTTTGCGCAGCTGGTGGGCTTCCTCATCACTCATCAGACCGCTGATCGTAACGTTATAGGTCTTGGGAAAGTGACTGCGCGGATGCATCAGACGGTTGGCAAATTCACCGTCATTTGTGAGCAGCAGCACCCCTGTGGTGTCATAGTCAAGACGGCCGACGGGATAGATGCGCTCGGCTATGCCCGGCATATAATCCAGCACTGTCTCCCTGCCGCGGTCATCGGAAACCGCACAGAGCGTCTTTTTCGGCTTGTTCATGAGGAAATAGACTTTCTGTTCCCTCTGCAGAGGAACCCCGTCCACCTCAATATCATCACTGCCGGAAACCTTTGTGCCGAGTTCCCATACGGTGACGCCGTTGACCTTCACACGTCCCTCAGCGATCATTTCTTCCGCTTTCCGGCGTGAAGCAACACCGGCAGCTGCTATTACTTTCTGCAAACGTTCCATACTCAGTGTTTGTTCTGCGTATTGCCCCAGTATGCTGATCCTGCTTTGGTGAAATCATTCAGTATCATTACCGGAACCTGCGCAAAACGCCCCTCTTTCTTCCGCAGTCTGGCACAGGCTGTCAAACGTTTTCTGCCGTCCAGACATATATATCCGTCTTCACATTCATTGACTCTGACCGGTATGGCAATGCCTGAGCGGGCAATGCTCGCAAGCAGTTCATCACCCGGTTCACATTCCTCAAACCGGATCAGATCAAGACTGACTTTCTTCGTGATCATCGGTATTCTCCGTCTTTGCTTCTTTCTGTTTCGCGGCTTCTTCAGCCTTCCTGATTTCATCCAGATTCAGCACTTCCGTCTCAAACACATACATAGCCTGCGTGAAATCAACCGGCGGTGCGGGTTCCTTGGCCTTTTCCTCGTCCTTGATGACACGCATGTTCGCAACCTTGCGCTTCCGTCTGATGCGGTGGATCAGCGTAAACAGCAGAATGGAAATCAGAATCACACCGGCAGAGACGGTCAGGGCGATGATGAACTGTTCCATGTCAAAGGAAACGGTATCGGCGGAAACAGCCTCTTTCGGATCCACACCGGAGTATTCATTGGACGTACGCCGGCTGGTGACCATGTATTCCCCGTTGTGCCATCCCATGAAGGTAATCGTCTGGTCTGTCTGCCGTGTATAGCACTGAACGACATCACCTTCCGCAGGATCGAAATACAGCACCGTGAACACTTCGCCTTCCGTTGCATTCTCGGGTTTGCGGATCGTATACAGAATCGGCGCATCGGGATCAAACGTCTCGAAATTGCGGATCAGTTCAATGCGGAAGGACTCATGAATCTGGTTATCGATGAATGCCGTGGTCCGTGCCAATGCCGTTGTGGCAAGGTCGGAGATGTTTCCGGTGATCTTCACACGGTATGTATCTTCCTGGAATTCGGGTCTGTTCAGTGAATCCGCCAGCGGCAGTGAAGCCGTCAGACCGGAAACACCGAGTTCATATGTGTTCTCTTCAATGATGTAGCGGATCTTTTCCCCGACCGCTTTGCGCAGGATCGTATCAAACGAACGCAGCTGGTTCTGGGTCAGATACGGCAGCACACTGTCATCGATCTTCTGTTTCAAAGAAATCAGATATTTGGCATCATCCTCGCTGAGCTGTTCCTTGTCCTGATACATGGAAATTGCCCGCAGGATCTCATCCTTCAGTGTATTGCGCAGAGTATCCTTCTCTGCACTTACGGAGATTGCATAGCTCGTTGTGCAGCCGGCATAGCTGACCACAACTTCCCCGTCTCCCGCCTTATCCAGCGAGTATCCGGATACCATGGATGAGCTTAACGGCACGTCCATGTCCGTACCATCCTCAAAATGCACGAGCACAATGCCGTTCTTCAGGGAGATACGGTCATACAGTTCATAATCCTGCTGGGGATTCTGCTTCATCTCGATGGAGCGGACATCACGGTACTGGGCACGCAGAACCGTATCACCGCTGAGCGCAGCGGGATCGCCATCCCAGCCCGTGAACAGTGCTTTCTTCTTTACCGGGGTTACGGCTGCGGCTGTGCTTCCTGCCGGAAGTGTATACGTTATTGATTCTGCCTTGCCGGGGAATTCACCGCCGTTTGCATCAAATGTTACGTAGTTGTATTCCTTCTCTTCATTGGAGCCTTCCAGAAGGATGTCTATATCTTCAGCCTTGATATAACCGAGGTCGTTTTCGTAATCATAGTCGTAGGAAAGATCGATCAGTGAGTCTGCGTTCAGGGTTGCTTCAGACTGCACCTTATACCACTCACCATAGTCATTGATGACATGCCCGAGAATGACAAATGCCATATCGGGATTCTGACCGCTGTTATAGAGAACCTTGGAGCCGTTTTCCGGATACTGGAATACATAGACAAAGGCATCATTGGTCTTGATGCCGATGGTATAGGAATTGCCGTCGCCGGCACCGATCGTGCGGTCCAGATTGCGGTAATACGCTGCTGCCTTTTCACCCCAGTACGGGTCTGCCGAATAGCTTACATTCATACCGGCTGATTTATTGCCGAAGAATCCGCCGTGATACTCCGCCTTCAGAGGACTGCAGTATGTGCCGGAAATATAATACTTGGCATGTGAATAGATCGAATTGACGGGGCTCTGGTATCTGCCTTCTGCCGCTTCCTCTTCCGACTCATATGCCGCATGGCTGTAGAGATTGTTGCGGGTATAGCTGAGGGATGATCTGCCGTATGCGGATTCACTCTCACTCATCGCCAGCATCATTAATGCATTTGATCCGTACTGATACTGATACTGGAAGAAAGCCTGCGCCGTGCCGTACAGCTGGGAACGGGTCAGCGTATCATCGATCATGTCTTTATCGTCATCGTTGTAGCGGGCAATGGAACCGATCAGGCCCATATCCTCCGAGAAATAGTTCTCCAGATCAGTAACCTGTGCATTTGACAATGTACGGTGGGATACAAACTGATAGTAGTCATAGTAAGGATCTTCGGAATTGACACTGCCGTCATGGACACCGTTCTGCAGGTCATCCATCATGATGGTCAGATCATCAAGTCCGTAAAAGTAATGACCGTCATAGCTGTAGTAGCTTTCGCCTTCCTTCAGGTATGCAGGAGCGTCGCCGCCGTTGACAATACTTGCGTAATTGTCATCCTCCATACTGTTCTTGATTTCATGATACAGAGTCCCCTGCACCACGATATACTGGCTCAGACGGCTCTTAATGTTCTCAACCGGAATGATCTCCACATCATCTGCGGAAACCCATCCGGAGGCACCGGAAATCATGAATTCGATCTGATCACCGCTCTGATTGGTGCCGAGATATACGGCATCAATTCCGTAGCATCCGTTGACAAACCCTTCCAGCCCGTCCACGGCATTCACATATGTTGTCACCACACTGCACGCATCATCGGTAGGCAGCTTTACAATTGCATGCTCTGCCTGCAGGAGTTTGCCGTTATCCACGATGCAGAGATTCTCATACTCTCCGGCAAGCTGGCTGAATGCGCTGCGGGCATAATAAAAACTGTTGTAGTTGTCGATGATTTCACCGCTCGCAAAATCAACCAGATATACAGTTCCGTCCACCGGCACATCGGTGACTTCGACTGCATTGACAGGAACCGTATTTGCCGCAAACAGAAGCCCTGCCGCAGCCGCACAGATTCCTTTTGTAACCCACTTTTTCATATCCATACCCGCTATTCTACCATAGATGCACAGACGAAACAAAATTACAGCTCTCTCAGCTCATCCATCCAGATCAGATTGGAAACGGGAGACACTGTATATACTTTGGTGAACTCCTCCACGGACATTTCGAGATTATCCCGTCCGTATACGGCGTTGTAGAAGCGGAAGAGATTGTCACCCACCTTCCGGTAAGCAACAAAATGAGAACCGCGGCGGTGGAAATACAGGAATATACCGCAGGCGGAAGACTTGATCCTATGCAGGCACATTTCCTTGACCATATGCGTCATATGCACATCCAGACCCTGTTTCTTCAGCCAGGCATAGAGTCCGTATATGGAGTGTCCGAACAGTTCCCCTAGAAAATCATCCGAACCAATCTCATCAGCACACTCAAACATAGTGCGCTCCATACCGTTCATCTTAAGGATATTGTATGCCGCAATCCAGCCGCATCCCTTGTCACGCGAACTGAAAAAGCCGAACGGAAGCACTTCCGTCAGTCCCTGATGGATAATATACCCTTCACTGTCAAATACCGAATCTTTTACTGCATATCTGTAGCCTTCGACAAGACGCTGCAGTACTTTACCCTTCGGAAAGAACAGATTATGTTTCAATGCCCGGATGGTTTCCGCATCACTGCCTTTATACAGAATACGTTCGGGATGATCCCTGACAATGATTCTGTTTATAAGCAATGCGGCTGTATGGAAGAGAACCTTGCGGGTCTTCCGTTCCGGAACCGTAATAAAGTAATCCAGCACACTGATGCTGTTCTCTGTTTTCCAGCGGCAGATACCGATCCTGGCATTGTCTTCCAGAACGTACACAAAACAGTCCCAGGCACTGTGGTCCATCTCAAAAAAATCCGGCGGCAGAACACCTGGATCTGCATTTACCGGATCATAAATACTGCTGAATTGGTTTTCAGACAGAGTCAGCATGCTTACTGATTGTCCTCTGTCAGATTTTCCTTGATATAGCGGTATGCTTTTCTGAGCATCGCTGCATCGTTTTCATATGTAAGGATAGCCTGTGCATCCATGATACCGACCCATTTCACTTCACTGATTTCAGAATGGTCAGGATGCTCTGAGCCGGAGACAGGTGTGGCAAGGAAATAAACAACCTCTTTCTGAACACCGCTCTTAGGGCTGTAATGTGTTTCCTCTCTGAAACCGGGATCAAGGCTGGTCATAAAACCGGTCTCTTCCTCTACTTCACGGAGTGCAGTTTCCATCTCGTTTTCTGCATTCTCAATATGTCCTTTTGGGAAACCCCAATGTCCCTGATTATGGCGGATAATCAATGTTTGAATCTGATCATTTTCACGGCGGTATACGACAGCACCGCAGGACTTTTCTCTGACTGGATAAGACATACGATTCCTCCTAAAATTCTTACTATAGTATAGCACCAAATGACCATGCCTTTTCAAGTACATTCATGAATGTATTTTTGCGGTAAGAGCGCTTTGTTAACGTATTTACAAGGATTTTACATATCATACAGTTTGTAAAGACTGACTGTTTATTACATGCAGAGATGGTTAACATCAACCGAATGTGCCTGCCGGAAATCTCCTCTTCCGAAAGGTTCGCAGCCTTCAAAAATCGGCTGTTTTAAAGCGTTTTCGCTCATACAGGCAAGGAACTGAAAAAGGCGGGATTTCCCGCCTTTCGGTGTTTATTCGGCTGTTTCATTCTCTTCCTGCTTCTCTTCGTTGCGGCCTGCTATGATCAGCACCAGCACGATCTGGATGATCAGCAGAATCGCCATCAGGATCGTCCATCTGTCGAACAGACGCATGGTCCTGCTCATATCCTCGGTGAGGATGAACACCACCACGGAGATCACGGCAATCAGGATGGAAATCAGCGTATGCGGCAGACTGTTCTTTTTGCTTTCTTTTTCATCTGCTTCCTCCGCCTTGGCTTCCGGCGCATCCTTTTCTTCCTCATCCTCCGTATCTTTCTTACGGTTGATCAGGTATACCGCAGCCATGAAGACTGCCGCAAATACGGACGCTGCCGCCGCAATCAGGTTAATCAGAGCCCAGTAACCGACCGGTGCGTTTACCAGAGGTACTGACGCTTCATCGAGTTCAACAAGTTCTGCTTCCCCGTCGTCGCTGATCTGTACCTGGGCAAGGACTTCCTTGTCACGGTCAGGATCACCTGTACGGATCTGCTCTGTTTCTGCGGTAACCGTCGGTTCAGCTGTTACGGCTGCCGGTGTGCCGGTGCCTGCCGTTGGCTGTACCGGTGCAGGTGTCTGCGGTGTTTCACCGCCGCCATCACCAGGTTCTTCCGGTGCTGCCGGTACAACGACAGGTTCGGCTGCGGCCGGTCTGACCGGTGTATAGACAACCGTCAGTTCCAGATCACGCTCAGGCATGCCGTTCTCATCGGATACAACAGCATCGTACTGTGCTTCCATACCCTCAATGTGCGGGGATATGATCGGACCGAATGCCTGTCCCTTCTGATATCTTGCCCGGAACGGATCCGCCAGGCTTCTGCCGGCTTCATCGAGATACCGCACTGTCAGGAGATATGTGCCGGTGATTTCAAGCACACCGTTCTCGACTGTTACCGCAAACTGCTCAGTGACATCATTTCCGGAAGGATCCTTCACCACGGCCTGTCCCTTCAGTTTGGCAGGCCAGATGCCTGCTTCCCTTGCGGTGACTGCCGATTCAAGACCGCTGACGGTATATGTCACACCGTTTACTGTGAAGGAATCCGCCGCGAAGCCGCTGACCGTATGTTCTTCTCCGTCATAGAGAACCTTATCGCTGTTGGCCTGCATGGTGATTTCATACTTGGCATCACGGTTGGTTACATTGATGGTTCCGAATACGGTTGTGAAGATGTAGTTGCTTTCTTTCGTATTGGCTGCTAGCACGGTTGTGAATGAGTTCTCGCTGGTGCCCGGGAGTGTACGGGCTGCGGACGGGATGAACTGTGCTCCTTCACCGGACGCAAAGCCATCACCTGTTACAGTGACACCGCCGCCCTGCAGAGGACTGCCGTCATACTTGCGGCTGATGACTGCCGAGGTCAGCGTTACGCGTCTGGGCAAAATGCGGAGTATGCCGTTTTCCGTCTTCACCGCAAACTGCGATGTGACATCATTGCCCGCATCATCAATCACGGACGGTGTGCCCGTTACCGTCACGGCGTATTCACCGGCATCTGTTCCGGATCCTTCACCGCTGAGACCGAGAACCGTATATTTCTTTCCTTCGTATTCGAATGCGGTGTTCTTCAGCCCGCTTACGGTATACTCATCACCGCTGTACAGATACTCACCGCTTCTGGCACTTACGGTAACCAGAATCCTGGCATCACGGTTGAGGACTGCGAGTCTTCCGTATTCCTTGCGGATGTTGTAGTTCTCTTCGCTGGTGCCGTCATTCAGTGTATACGTGAAGAGGTTTTCACTTTCACCGACAATTGTTCTGCCGCTGCTGAATCTCCACACAGCACCTTCATTCTGTGCGAAGCCGTCACCCGATACTTCCACTGTTTCATTGGTCAGGCTTCTGCCGTTATAAGGCATTTCGGCTGAACCGGAGGTCAGGACAACGTTTCGCTTATCGATCTTCAGGATACCCGGGACCGTACGCACGATGAACTGTGAAGTCACATCATTGCCTTCCGCATCCCTGACGACCGGAGTGCCCGTCACATGAACCGGATAGCTTCCGGCATTGACTGCCGTAATTCCGGCACTGAGACCGCTCACTTCGAAGACTGCATTTCCAACCGTAACCGCCAGCGCTTCACCATCAGCTGCTCCGTTTTCAGCGGAATAAATGCCGCTGAGTGTATGTTCGCTGCCGTCATAGAGCACGGTTCCGGAAGGTCCGGCTACGGTGATTTCGTATTTCGCTGCATCCGGTCTGCCTGTTACTGTCAGGATTCCGCATGCGGTCGTTACCACATAATCACCGGGTCTTGTGCCTTCGTTGAATGTATAGGTAAACGTATTCTCGGAAACACCCACGATTGTGCGGCTGCCCGATACATGCACGGATATGCCGTCACCTTCGGCGAAACCGTCACCGCCGTACAGAACGGCAGGATTGCTGAGCGGTGTGCCGCTGTAGATCTTTTCGGCATCCGCAGAGCGCAGGGTGATTCTTCTCGGCTTAACCGTCAGGGTTCCCGGTTTGACGGTGACGATGAACTGGTCGCTGACATCGTTGTTCATTTCATCCAGGACAACCGGTGTTCCTTCAGCCGTAACCGGATAGCTTCCGGCGTGTACTGCTGCGGTATTCACCGTCAGTCCCGTCACGGTATAGACATGCGAAGCAATTCCGAAGCGGTTGCTGCGGAGAGTTGTCACGGCATGTTCATGACCGTCATACAGTGCTTCAGCCGAGGAAGTCTCCACGGTGATTGCATAGCGTGCGCTGCGGTTGACAACTGTAAGGCTGCCGTATTCTTCACGGACATCATAGTTGGATGCTGCCGTACCTGTGCGCATCGTCCAGGTGAAAGTATTCTTTGAGACACCCGGCAGGGTCTGGGTTCCGGTCACTGTGAAATCAGCCCCTTCACCTTCCGCGAAGCCGTCTCCCGTTACGGTGACATTATCCGCTTTCAGTTCATTGCCGCTGTATTCCGCTTCTGCATCTGCTGATGTGAAGACGAGGCTGCGGCGGTTGATTTCGAGCATGCCGTTCTGCAGGGTAACGATGAACTGCGAGGTTACATCATTGCCGTTTTCATCCAGTACAGCCGGGGTGCCGGTGATCGTTACCGGATAGCTGCCTGCCATGGTTGCGGCTGCTTCGGCAGTAATGCCGGTGACTTTGTATTCATGTCCGTCTGCCGTGAAGGTATCCTTCACAAAGCCGGATACGCTGTGTTCCTTGCCGTCATAGAGTGTTTTGAGACCTGCGGCCTGTACGGTTACTTCGTACTTCGCTTCACGGCTGCGGACAACAAGTCTGCCCTCTTCCTTGCGGATATTGTAGTTGGCAGCCAGGGTTCCGTCTGTGAGTCTGTAGTCAAATGTATTGGCGCTGCTTCCGGGGATCGTCTGCGAACCGCTGACACTGTACGCTGCACCTTCTCCTTCCGCAAAACCGCTGCCGAGCACTTCCACTGTACTGCATGTCAGCGGACTGCCGTCATATTCTCTGATCGCCCCGGCGGAGCGCAGAACCACATCCCTGCGGACGATGGTCAGGGTTCCGTCATGGGTGCTGATGGTGAACTGATCCGTCACATCATTGCCTGCCGTATCCGTCACCTTCGGTGTACCGGTTACTGCGGCCGGATAGATGCCTGCGTTTTTCTCATTGACACTGACGTTCAGACCGCCAATCTGATATCTGTGACCGTCTGCTACGACTTCGGTGCCGCGCAGTTCCGTTGCGGAATGTTCGCTGCCGTCATAGACATACGAAGCATCAACTGCGAATACGTCTGCCGTGTACTTCTCTTCACCGCTGCGGTCCTTGACTTCCAGCACACCGAACTTTCTGCTGATTTCATAGTCATCTGCAGATGTGCCGCTCTTCAGGAAGTAATCAAAGCGGTTATCGGCGGTACCCGGCTGCGTTCTTGTTCCGGTAACCGTAATCACGGCACCTTCGTTTTCCGCAAAACCGTCACCTGAGATAATGACGCCCTGGTTCTCCTGCAGTCTTGTTGTCAGCGGATCACCGTCGAATGTCTTGTATGCACTGAGGGATTCGAGATGCACTTTGCGGCGGTCGATTGTAAGCGTGCCGTTCTGCACACTGACCGCAAACTGTTCCGTCACCTCGGCGCCCGTACTGTCAAAGACACGCGGTGTACCGGAAACGGTAACCGGATATTCACCGGCATGTACGGCCGTTGCCTTTGCACTGAGGCCGGCAACCGTATACGTCCTGCCGTCGATTTCAACCTTGTCACTGATCAGTCCGCTGACTGTATGCGTGGTTCCGTCGTACTTTGTATGCAGGCTTCTTGCACTGACTGTGACACCGTACGGTACATCACGGTTCAGTACGTTCAGTGATCCGAACAATGTACTGATGCTGTAATTATCCGCATTGGTTCCTGCATTCATCGTGTAGGCAAATGTATTCTCAGAGACGCCTACAACGTTCTGGCTTCCGGTGACATCAAATACAGCCCCTTCACCTGCCGCAAAGCCGTCTCCGCTCACTGTTACCGTTGAAGCTCTCAGCGGTATGCCGTCATATTCCTTCTCTGCCGAGGCACTGCTCAGCGTGACACTGCGTTTGGCAATATTCAGCTCGCCATCACGCAGATGCACCGCAAACTGTGAAGTCACATCATTGCCGTGCGCATCCGTGATCACCGGCAAACCGGTAATCGCAACCGGATATGTGCCCGCATTGACGGCGTTTGCCGAAGCACTGAGTCCGCTCAGTGTATAGGACTGACCCCCGACGCTGAACTTGCTTCTGGTGAGACCCGTAACGGTATGTTCCTGACCGTCATAGAGGAAGTTTCCTCCTGCTGCAGTCACTGTCATATCGTATTTCACCTTACGGTCCGTAACCCGCAGGATACCCGGAACAGCCGTAATCAGATAGTCACCTGCTTCTGCTCCGCCTGCCAGTCTGTAGGTAAATGTATTGGCACTGGTTCCTGCCGTCAGCTGGGAACCGGTGACATCGTATTCTGCATAATCATCACCCGCAAAGCCGTCTCCGGATACGGTGACAGACGGTGCGGTAAGCGGTGAGCCGTCATATTCCTTCTCCACGGATGCGGAGGAAAGCGTAATGCGTCTCGGTTTGATCTGCAGTGTGCCGCTGATGCGTTCGACATCAAACTGTGCGGTAACATCATTGCCCTCTTCATCAAGAACAACCGCATCACCTGTAATCTCTACAGGATATGTACCGGCATGCAGTCCTTCGGCCGCTGCACTGAGTCCGCTGACCGTATACTGTCTGCCGTTGACACGGAATGTATCCAGCAGAATACCTTCAACGTTCTGTGTTTCACCGCTGTATACCGTTTCGCGGGAAGCTGCCGTAACCGTAATCTTCAGATGTTCATCCGCATTGCGGTCGGTGATTGTCAGCGTTCCGTATTCAGAAGAGATGATGTAGTTTGCTGCACTGGTCTGATCCGCCGGCACATATGTGAATGTGTTCAGCGAAGAGCCCGGCAGAAGCTGTCTTCCGGTCAGGGTGACACTGACGCCTTCACCCTGTACGAAACCGTCACCGCGGATACTGATGCCGCTGTTGTCGAGATCTGCCGTTGTCAGTGCCGATCCGTCATAGGCCTTGGCAGCCGATGCGGAAACCAGAACGACACTGCGCTTACTGATGGTTAGGGTTCCCTTTTCAGCAGTGACCGCAAACTGCGATGTGACATCGTTGCCTGCTTCATCCTTCACCACTGCCGTTCCCCTTACAGGGATGGAATAGGTACCGGCATTCTTCTGTTCGATGGAAGCACTGAGTCCGCTGATCCGGTAATTGTTGCCGTCCACCGTGAATGTTTCATTCTCAATACCGCCGGCTTTCTGCATTTCACCGTTATAGACCAGATCATGATCTGCAGCTTTGACGGTTACCGTATACAGCGCATCACGGTTGGTGACGGTCAGTGTGCCGTACACAACGGATACGGTATAGTTTGCTGCATTTGTGCCGCTGCGGAAGCCGTAGGTAAACCGGTTCTCGGATGAGCCGACAACCGTCTGTAAACCCGTTACTCTGAATTCTGCGCCTTCACCTGCCGCAAAGCCTTCACCGCCTACAGTTACATCACTGTTGCGCAGCGGGTTGCCGTTATACGGTCTGGAATCGGAAGCGGAGGTCAGAACGATTCTTCTCTCCCGCACCGTAAGGATTCCCGATGCATATGCAGGTTCATAGTTCGGATTCTCTGCCCTTAACGAATACACCAGCGTTCCGGCATCGGTGAGTTCGGGTGCTGTATCCGTCCAGCTGTTTCCTTCATCCAGGCTGTAGGAAAGCACGGTATTCTCAGGAACACCGCCCTGTACACCTGCAGAGAGAGGAATACCGTCATATGCTTTCTGCCCGGATACTGCACTTACGGAAAGCACGCCTTTGCGGACAGTCAGTTCACTGCCCGTGAATGACACTTCGTAGTTGCCCTGATTCTTTTCATATTCTGCACTGATTGCGTAGGTTCCGGCATCTTCACCGGCTTCTCTCTTCAGTGTATAGGCAATTGTATCTCCCTCAAGCACCCCGGTAATCTCTGCTTCAAGTACAGGATCAGCACTGCCGAATACCTTCGCGGCAGGCAGTATAGTGATCTGCACCGGACGCGGGGTGATCTCGATCACCGCTTCAGCCTCGGCCGGTTCATAATTCGGATTCTCTGCCTTGATACGGACTGTCATCCTGCCGGCATCCTTAAGACCCGGAGCTTCTTCACTCCAGGTGCTGCCGTTATCCGTACTGTAGGAAACGGTTGTTCCTTCGGATACAGATGGCTGTGCGGAAATGCTGTGCACGGCACCGTCATAAACACCGGTATATCCCGATGCATAGATGCTGAGTGTACCGGCCTTTTCGATGACAAATGAACCGTCTTCAAACGATACCGTATAGTTGCCCTGCACTTCATTGCCTGTGCTGTGAATAACATAGGTTCCTGTTTCTTCGCCGGCATCTCTTCTGAGGGTATATGCAATCCGGCGTTCTTCACCCGGTTTACAGCCGGTAATGACAGCCTCCAGGACAGGATCTTTTTCACCGAACGTCTTGCCGCTGTCTGCAGCTTTGACGGTTACCGGCGCTCTGCTGATTTCAAGCGTTCCGGGTATCGTTTCGGTCACGATATATCTGCCGGTGGTATCGATCAGACCAATGGTGCCATCCGCAAACGCATTCGTATATGTGCCGGCATCCGTGCCTGAAACACCGCATACAACACCATTGAAGACAACCCCTGCCGGTGATACCGAATATCCGGATATACTGTGTTCACTGCCGTCATAGACGGTGGTGAGGCTTTCCGCCTGCAACGCTGCATTGATGCAGTATTCCATGCGGATCTCCATACCTGCCGCAGATACGGTTACTGTCTTTGCGCCGCTGCGCGGTGTGTATCCTTCGATCTGTTTCGGGGATACTTCCACCGTTTCACCAAAGCGCTTCATCACGGTTTCTGCCGGTACGATCAGCTCATCCGTGCCCTGGATATAATGTCCTACCTTGACACTCACCAGACGCTTTGTGTAGTATACACGGATAACATTCTTGCTTTCATCCGCATCCACTGTAATAGAGGACGGTTCGGCAGAACTGAATGTGAATCCGGTTCTTGTCTTATCGGTATATGAAGAAATCACGGTTCCGATCGGTGTGCCGGAAGAAACAATTGTTTCCGACGCATCCATCACACCGTCATAGTAGTATTCAACCCGGTAACGTGACGAAGTAGCCCGGTAGCCTCCGTAGAAAGTTGTATTGCCGCTCAGACTTCCGGAGAAATCAGCCGGTACCGTATAACCGGGATCCAGATACCAGCCCGTAAACTCATAGCTGATACCGTTGTAATTCATTGTCTGCGGAACTGCTTTGGCCGATGGACGCTTTACTGCACTCAGGGCTGTTCCTTCCGTGAATCTCTGCGCATAATCCGTCAGGCCTTCCGGCTGTGAATTGTACGGATATTTAACCGCAAAACTGACACTGACATATGACGTCTCGTTGAGAACGCAGATATAGTCCATATGGTACGTGTGGACTTTGCTGACATACGGATTGTAGGAATTGTATCCGGCATTCGCACCGGATGAAACGGTTACACGGAACGGCTGCAGTGTGTAGTAGCCGTATTCCTCTGCTTCAGGTGATCCGGCCTGCGCATAATGGTATGTCACACCATCATAGGTCAGATCCGGATACAGTGGTTTGACAGTACCGCCCACCGTATAATCCGTGATGACTGTTCCGAGTGAGAGAGGACCGGGATCCTTGGCACCGCTGATTTTGGATACACCCAGACCAAACCATCTGGAATCGGCGTTGCTGTTGTTATTGTTGGCATCAGCTCCCGGAATCAGGCCATAGTGATAAAGATCATATTCACTGAATTCCACGTTTACCGAAGCGGAGGCTGTGTATGTATTGCCGTACAGACTGTCCTCTTCCGGTGCAACCGCAGCTGTCACAACGGCAGTGCCCGATGAAACAGCGGTTAAGGTACCGTTGTCAACGGTCACAACCGACGGATCGGAGGATGTCCATACAATTGTATTCTCAGAACTGATATTGTTCAGTTTGGCCTTCAGAACGGCTGTGTCTCCGATGCCCTGCAGGGAGACGGAAACAGGTGAAACGGAAATGGAAGGAACAAGTACGGCTTCCTGTACATATACCGTATATGTACCGGCAGTCGTATATCCGCTCCAGCCAGAACCTGTCTCAAACGTAATGACGGCAGTGCCTGCATTCAGTGCAGTCACAACACCTGCAGATGAGACTTTCGCCACCGATGAATCAGATGATTTCCACTTTTTGCTGCTGTACCACAAACTTACTTCGGGCTGCGGAATCTTCAGGGTTTCACCCACACGCAGTGTGTATTCCGCGCTGTCGCTCTGTACGGAAGATGTCGTGGTAACAACATAGGTTGAGAATCCGGACGCACTGAAAGAAACCGCATCCGCACTTGCTGAATCGGATACTTTCTCAATACTTCCGCTGTTATCGACATGGAATACCGATGCAGCTTCACCCTGCTTAACACCGGCACCCGTAATGGATACATGCACCGGTTTCTGCGGCTCTATTTCGCTGCCGTTCCGGTCATGGATTGTAATATCATAGGCAACATAGTCGACCAGCTCATTGTCATCACCGATTGCACCCTCAATCGCAGAAAGAACATGACCTGCCGATACGATTCTGACCTGTACCGAAGAATTCTCGGGGAGAGCTCCTTCCGGCGCGTCAATCACGATTAAAGCACCATCGGATGCAAATGCCTGCAGTGTCATGGCCGGCATCTTTTCTTCTTCCGGTTCTTCTTCCTCAGGTTCTTCTTCCTCAGGTTCTTCTTCCTTTTCGGGTTTCTCGGTTTTTTCCGGCTTCTCTGTTTTTTCCGGTTTTGCACTTTCTTCCGGTTCTGCTGTCTCCTCAGGTTCCGCGGTTTCTTCAGGTTCTGCGGTTTCTTCAGGCTCTGCGGTTTCCTCCGGTTTTGCGGTTTCCTGCGGTTCAGCAGTTTCTTCCGGCTGCGCTGTTTCGGCAGGCTGTTCGCTTTCCTGCGGTTGTGCGCTTGCTTCCGGAGCAGCTGTTTCTTCAGGGACTGCTGTCTCCTGCGGTACGGTTGTCTCGGCCGGAGCAACTGTTTCTTCCGGAGCAGGTTCCTGGACAGGTTCCGGTTCACTCACCGGCTCCGCTGCCGGTTCAGGTACGGCTGCCGGTTCAGGTTCAGCGACAGGCTCGGGTTCGGGTGCCGGTTCCGGAACAGGTTCCTCTGCCGGTACTTCCACGACGACCTCGGGTGCCGGTTCTTCTGCCGGTGCCTCGGGAATCACTTCCGGAGCAGGTTCTTCCGCCGGTGCCTCTGGAACTACTTCCGGAGCAGGCTCTTCAACCACAGGTTCTTCAACAGGCTGCTCTGCTTCTTCAACTACGATCTCCTGCGGTATTTCCTCAGGAGCTTCTTCTTCGAGGAACACTTCAATTGTTTCTTCTGAAAGTCCCTCTTCTTCCGTGTATGCTTCATCCGTTACAGCTGTTTCATCCGGCAGCTCCGTTGCATACAGAATCCGTTCTGTTGAGCTGGACAGTCCGTACGTCACTACGACCACCAAAGCTACAAACAACAGCGTAATCCTTCTAAGAATCTTCCGCATTGTCTTATTCATACGAGTCCTCGTTTCTATGATCTTTATCGTTCATACTGTTCCGGTAAGACTTGATTCTCTGTTTAATACTTTTCTCTTCCTGACGGTAGCGAAGATAACGCAGAATAAATGACACAGCCAGCAGTGCAATGCCCAGAATGAGCAGAATATCTGAAATCCATCCCGTCCGCATCATCCTAAACCTCCTTCCGGATACTTCCGCCGGCATTCCTCCCGGTACCGTCTGCTCTGCACTTCATGATAAATGCGGCCGGCCAGGAAAATGATGACGGCAAGCACCGCACATAACAAAGCCCATACATCAGCGCTCATGATCATCACCCGCTTTCCGGGTATATGCCAGTTCAGCTTCAGCAGCTTCCCTGCGCAGCGTAAAGAGTTTCTGGTCTGCATGGTAAAAATACACGGTATAGAACACCGAACCCAGCAGCAGCACGATTCCCATGAGCAGATGCTCGGTTCCGTTTCTGCCCGGTGAATCCGGTGAAGCCGCCAGCGGAACTTTTTCCTCTTCAATATCTTCGGCCGGAATATCCTCCACGACCGTGATCAGCAGCTCCTTCTCAGGTTCCGGTGATGGTGTTGTTTCGGCTGTTTCCTCCGCCGCAACGGTGATCTGCGAAGGCAGAGATATCATCACACTCATCGCAAAAAACAGACACAATGCGGTCAGTGCGGTCAGTAGATATCTTTTTATTCTGTTCATGTTCATAGGCTTACCTGCTTCTCTGTTTCAGTGTAAAAGCAATATGCAGTGTGTTCCCGATATGATCCGGAATATAAACATCACTGCTTATTTGCGGGTATTCAAAGACGATTTCACCTGTTTCACTGTCATACCGCAGCGGTTTGATGATGGTGCCGCTGATATCCCTGGCATAAACACCGCGGTAATTGACACCTATGCCTTCATCCTTTACGTACAGAATGACTTCACCGTTTTCCGTACGGCTCTCGCTCAGCACCGGTCCTTTCGCATCAACTGCGGTTACCGGATACACGGTATGGGTATTCTGTCTGTTGATCAGTTCCACCTCAATCGTCATATCCGCATTCCGGATCGGCTCAACGGTAAAGATTTTTGCATCCGCTTCATAGACCGGAAGACTGTGACTGCGGATTCTGGCAGTGACACGCCTGACCGGCAGGAACGACTTCACCGAGATCGTGTAAACAGGAAGACCCCTGCTGCCAAGATCCACGGAAGATACATCGTATTCCGGCAGAATAAACAGCATCGGCAAAGCCAGGAACAGTATTCCCGCTCCGACCGTTATTCTCTTCTGCAGGGAAAAGCGCTCTTTCCGGTAAACCGCATAGGAAGACAAAGCTTCCATCGGCACCGTATTTGCCTTCCAGCCGCAGATATCAAACGCATGGCTCAGCGTCTGCAGCAATCGGACGGGATCGGCCTTTTCCGTATGCACGAAAGGAATACTGTCTGTAACGGATACAGTACTGCGTTTGCCTGCAGAGATGCCGAGATGGCGGTCTGCCGATTTCAGATACCGCTTCACCATGGACCGGCTCACATTGAGCAGATCTGCGATTAAGGAGTTGCTCATGTTCTGTCTGTACTTCATAACAGCCATCTGTGATTCACTCAGCGGCAATGAAAGCAGACGGATCATTTCCTCATCTTCCGTATCCGCACGTTCCATGGCACAGCGAAGACACTGGCGCAGTGCCCAGGGCAAAAACAGTTCGGGATTCTGCAGTGATGGAATTCCCTTCAGAATCATCACAACCGAACTCTGCATGAGCTCCCACACGGTTTCCCGGTCGTCACTCAGATGTCTCAGATAGATATAGAAACGCTCTGCACAGGCCGCATACAGCTCCGCAAAGGAATTGCTGCTGCCGGTCATAGCCTTACGGACTATATCATTCAGATATGCCTGGTCCAGTCTCTCCACACTGTTCTCCCGTCTCCTGTATATCATATATCGCAGGCGAATAATCATAAGTGCCTGCTGTTACCGGTAAAATTGATGCTTTCTGTGACTGTTAAGCGGATGCACGCCGGTCTGACAGTGCCACAAGCTCCGCCAGTGAGGCTGCCTGTTCCTTCTGCTGCAGAGCTGTTCCGGCATGGTATTTAATAGCCGCATCGGGATGCGCCTCGTTATAGTGATTGATTCCCGTTTCTACAGCTTCCAGAAATCCGGCTATCCGCTTCTCCGTACTTTCACGGAAAATCGCAACAAACTTGTTGCCGCCGTTTCTGCCCAGGAAGCAGATTCCCCCAGCCGCATTGCTGAGGGTCTCCGAGAATGCCTGAATCGCCGCATCTCCTCCCGCATGACCGTGCGCTTTGTTGATCTCCGACAGATTGAGCAGATCAAGGGTTACACAGCCCATATCCGCCGGTATGACGCCTTCCGCAAACCTCTGGATATAAAGGTCCACACTGTAACGGTTGGCAATACCGGTCAGGGCATCGGAATACACCGCATGGTCAAGCTCCGAATTCTCCCGGCGCAGATCTGCATACGAATTGAAGTCATAGAACAGAAAAGCAAACGAAATGCCGAGCACAACCCACAGCAAAAGTGCCAGCATACGTATACTGCGGTCTGCCGCAATCATGCTGTACAGTTCATGATTGTTGAAAATAATCAGCAGTCCTGCCGCCGTACACAATACCAGCAGAATCAGCTGTACGGTCTTGATCACATCAAAACGCTTCATGAATCACCACCTGCTTCCCGCATCAGCCTGCGCAGACTGCCGCCGCTGTACACAAGAATAATCCTTCCCTTGATCTGCCGCAGATTCACTTCACCGAACGTCCGTGAATCAAGCGAAACGGTGCGGTTATCTCCCAGCACAAAGACATTGCCTTCCCTGACCGCATACGGGAATATGACTGTTCCCGTCTCGGTCTCCGTCTGTCCGCGCGCCCACGGTTCATCCAGCACCTCACCGTTGACAATAACACTGCCATCCGCCAGATCCACCGTATCACCGCCCTGTGCAATCACCCGCTTGATATAGTAATCACCGGAAGGAACACGCATGGAAACCACATCACCGTAACGGTAATCTTTCCCTGTACGCAGATAGACGACAATATCACCGTCCATAAGATTCGGATACATCGACTCACCGCCGACAACCGATATACCGATGACAAAACGGAATACAATGACCAATGCTAAAATAAGCACAATAAAGAAAAGCGAATCCCGCAGCCAGTCGAGCTTCAGACCATTGTACCGTTCCAGTAATCTTCTGTTTCTCACATATAAATTATACTTTGGACAAGCATAATCGAAAACGGATTCGCACATAAAAAACCGCGTTTTCACGCGGTTTGTGAGTAATCATTAACCTCTGTTGAAGAAATTCGGGATACCGGAACGGTCATCATCCTCTTCTTCGACAACGGAAGAGATTCTGCCGAAGCTGAGATCATCATCATCACTGCTGGCAACGACACCAGAACCGGAAATCGGATTCTTTTCAGAAGCAGGACCATCTGTTTCAATCATCGTAGCACGCGGCAGATCGAAGCCTGTAGCGATAACCGTAACGATGATGGACTCACCGATCTTATCATTGATGGCAACACCGAAGATGATATCGATATCATTACCGGCTGCCTGACGGATGAAGTCAACAGCTTCCTGTGCATCGTATGCGGACATGCTTGCACCGCCGGTAACGTTGACGATTGCACTCTTGGCACCTGTAATCTGTGCTTCAAGCAGCGGAGACTGAATAGCCTTCGTAGCTGCATCCTTAGCCTTGTTTTCACCGGAAGCCATACCGATACCGATGAGAGCACTGCCCTGACCTTCCATGACACTCTTGATATCAGCGAAGTCAAGGTTGATCATAGCCGGTACAGCAATCAGATCAGTAATTGTCTGAACACCCTGGCGCAGGATGTTGTCCGCTTCTTTAAATGCATCTTCAAAAGGTATATGACCGATAACTTCCAGAACTTTGTTGTTGGAAATAATAATCAGACTGTCTACATATTCTTTGAGCTGTTCCAGACCCTGTTCAGCCTGGATCATTCTCTTACGGCCTTCAAAGCTGAACGGCTTTGTGACAATACCGACTGTCAGGCATCCGAGCTCTTTTGCAATCTTTGCAAACAGAGGAGATGCACCTGTACCGGTACCGCCGCCAAGACCGGCTGTCAGGAAGATCATATCTGCACCTTCCATTGCCTTCTTGATATCAGCTTCGCTTTCAACTGCTGCCTTACGGCCGTTGTCAGGATTTCCGCCGGCACCGAGACCTTCTCTGCCGAGCTGAATCTTATTGGCTACAGGAGAAACATCAAGAGCCTGCAGATCGGTGTTTGCTACATAGAATTCAACACCCTGCACGCCTTCCTGCACCATGCGGTTCACTGCATTGCTTCCGGCGCCGCCAACACCGAATACCTTAATCTTTGCAATCTGATTGTACGATAAATCTGCCATAACCCTTTCCTCTCTTACCTCTTACTGTTGGAAAACATTCCCTTAAGCTTCCTCGTCAGAGTATCTTCCTGATCGTCTTTCTTATCACGATACGAAACTGATTTCAGGAATTCCTCCATATTCAGGCTGTTATCGGTATATCCGGTAATCGGCAATTTGTCTTTATAAGCATAAAATAAACCCAGACAGCATGTCATCCCTGCATTCCGTCCGCCAAGGGTTTCCGGAATATAGTTTCTGACTTCGCATCCGAGCTTACGCTGAAGAAGCTCGTCAAGGCCCTGCATTTCGCCGCCTTCTCCCGCTATGATAACAGTAGTTGGGCCGGCTTGCAAGATTCCGCCGCATAATTTCTCCATATCGGACACCCATCCGTCAACAGAACCGCGGATGCAGTCACAGAGTTCCTGTTCGGTAATTTTGCGTGCATTGCCGTTCTCAGACCAGATATATACCGGATTTGTGGAGTTGACTTTTTCATTCAGACGGGCGCTGTATTTAACAAGCTCAGCTGCTTCAGCCCGCTTCAGACCGTACTGATCAACGATCGGTGAAGCAATCGTACCGACACCGACCGGAACAATCGTGCACTCACGCAGACGTCCTCTGGCAAGTCTTGCCACGGTTGTTGCCGTACGTTCCATCTTAAGAACGATAACGTTGCGGTCTACACTCTGTTCAAACAGAGCTGCTTCCTTGGCTGCCGCAAAGACATCCAGGAAGATATCCATAACTGTCAGACCGGCATTCTCAATGCAGCCGACAAGTGTGAAGGCCATCTGACGGTCCGCACACAGAAGATCAATATCAACGGTCAGTTCACTTGCTCTCTCACCGACCGGAAGACGCCTTGACGCAATACCGTCAACGGTATACTTGACCGCAACCGTCTGGATCAGGGCCAGGTTTTTATCAATGGATACCTGCTGCGCATTCTTAAGAGCTGTGCGTACATCCTGTACGGTGATGACACCGTCAATGCCCTCAACCGGAACAGTTGCTTTTACGGATTTGCGCTTCATGGCAACGGACGGAATGGAAAGAATGACTTTTTCTACGGTTGCACCGAGCATCTTCCTTGTTTCATCAGCTGCCTGACGTACTGCTTTTGTTATTTCCTCAGGATTCAGAACCTGGTCATATGACATCGCATCGGTAGGTATGCGTTCTACTTTCAGAATATTAAAACGTGTGTTGAAGAATTCCCCCACAACCATGCGTACTTCATGATCGGCAACTTCCACTGCCGCAAAAATCTGCTTGTCGCTCACACTAAAACTCCTTCCGTAAACACATAAAAATTTTATCACAAGAATGAGTGATTAAAAAGATAAATACCTGTAAAACTTGTGCATATTCATCGCTATTCTTGCTTTTTGTGATTGCAATTCACTCTTAAGCGTGATACTCTTATTAAGCGTTTAAGTGACAAGGAGGTGTACTGGTAATGTCAAGAGTTTGTGCCGTATCCGGCAAAAAAGCAATGTCCGGTAACAGACGCTCCCATTCACTGCGTGCTACCCGCCGCAAGTGGAATGTAAACCTGCAGAAGGTTCATATGATCGTTGACGGAAAGCCGCAGACAGTACGGATTTCTGCCCGCGCTCTGAAAACTCTCAAAGGTGGAGCCGCAAAGAAAGCAAAAGCTGCAGCTCAGGCTGAGTAAAAAAACTGATTCCCTTTCGGGAATCTTTTTTTAATCTTCTGAGAGAAAGACCAGCACTGTGCCCTCATGAACCGTCAGGATACCCTCTTCACCGGTGATCTCATTCGAGAGTCCGTAAAGATCCTCCGGTTTAAGTTCGCGGTGATCCAGGGCATACTTCATGCCCTGCAGTGATATACAGGAAGGGTCACAGGCAAATACAGAGAAATACTTTGACTCACCTGCCGGGAAGCGCCAGCTTCCCTTTTTATATGCCTTGATTCTGTTCCGGCTGTCGGCCAGGGTCAGCACACCGGCAAACTGCACAGCCAGCTGCAGATTGACATATTCATGGTCGAGTCTGCCGCCCAGTGCCCCGTACAGGACTATATCCGCATATCCGCGGGAGACTGCTTCACGCACGGCATGTTCACTGTCACTGTCATCCTTGATGCAGTTCAGAACGACAACCTCATCCGCGTATGCTTTGATCCTCTCAAGTTCTTCAGCAGTGACCGAATCAAAATCACCCACTGCCAGAACCATGCGGATCCCCTGATCGGCCAGCACGAGCGCTCCTCGGTCGGCACCGATATAATCAGCGTTTTCTTCCGGCACAACCTCAGCCCGCTTCAGCGCAATGATGCACTTATCCTTCAAGCGACCTCACCGCCTCACCGATGTTTCTCTTAAATACATAGGAACCCGCCACCAGCACATCAGCACCTGCTTCACGCACAAGCTTCGCGGTTTCAGCATTGATACCGCCGTCCACCTGGATATGCATGGAAAGACCTGCTTCATTGATCCATTGTCTGAGTGTGCGGATCTTATCGAGACTTGCCGGCATGAACGCCTGTCCGCCAAAGCCCGGCTCCACGGACATAACAAGAACCATATCAAAGTACGGCAGCAGATCCTTCAGCACTTCCGGATCGGTTGCAGGTTTGATGGAGATACCTGCCTGTTTGCCGCGGGCGTGAATATGTTCCGCCAGCTGCACGGCCTTCTCAGCACCGGCTGCCTCATAATGGAACGTAATCATGTCCGCACCGGCATCTATGAAGATATCAGCGAAGAATACGGGATCACTTACCATAAGATGGACATCCATATACAGATTGCTTAACTTGCAGAAAGCTTTCAGAATATCAGGTCCGAAGGTCAGATTCGGCACAAAATGTCCGTCCATCACGTCGAAGTGAAGCCACTGCGCTCCGGATGCATTCAGTTCAGACACCTGTTCGGGAAGTCTGCTGTAGTCCAGTGCAAGCACTGACGGTGAGATAATCATAAATACTTTTCCTTTCTGCTCTGAATCATTTTCAGGACCGCGAGATAGTTGTCATACCTGCTGCGGGATATCTCCCCTGCTTCAACAGCCTCTTTGACAGCGCACCCCGGTTCATTCTGGTGGATGCAGTCGTTAAAGCGGCAGCACCCGAGATGCGGTCTGAATTCAATCACACTGTAGGCAAGATCTTCGGCACTCATATGCGAGAAGTCCAGTGAAGAGAAGCCCGGTGTATCCGCCACCCATCCCCCGGCAACAGCATGCAGCTCATTATGCCGTGTCGTATGTTTGCCACGGCCCAGTGCTTTTGATATTTCCTGTGTTGCCAGATGGAAGGAAGGCTCCAGGGTATTCAGCAATGTTGACTTGCCTGCTCCGGACTGTCCGGTCAGCACCGATATACGGCCGCTGAGGATACCGGCAAGTTCCGGTTCCAGCGTATCCTTGGCTGTGCGGATCACCTTGATTGGTCCCTTTTCATAGTCCTGGATGATAGCTTCCAGTTCATCCGATATGCCGAGGTCCGTTTTCGTTATGATCAGAACCGGTTCAATCCCCGCATCCGCAATCAGAAAAGACAGCCGGTCTACCAGTACGGATGAAAAAACCGGATCCTTGACGCTCATAACAATCAGTGCCTGATCCACATTGGCTACAGCCGGTCTTTTCAGACAATTCGTACGCGGCAGAATACGATCTATCCCGTACTGTCCGTCCGTAAGGCGCAGCTCCACCAGATCACCCGCATACGGAGTGAACTGAAGACGCACTTTGCCCATTGCCACAGCGCGTACGGTTTCACCGCTGTCCAGACGGACCGTATAGTTCTTTGATACAATACTGAGAATTCGACCTCTCATGCCACCTCACTCAAATCAGTAATAGAACAGAATAATATAATTGTCTTCCCGCTGTGTATATGCGGTTCCGAATTCCGGATCACACTTGATGACAACCCCGCGGGCGAGATTTTCCTTTTCTTCTTCAGACAGTGAACTGTCGTCCAGGGGACTGGTGAATACACGGGCACCCATTTCAGTCAATGTACGCTCGGCATCCTCAATCGGCATCCACTCCAGCTCCCATGGAATCTCTATGGTCGGATATGCGACATAAACAATACGCAGCTCGGTTTTGGCAGCCGGATTGAACTGTTCGCCGACTTCCAGCAGTTCCTGGCTGATGACCGTTCCCGGCTCTGCACCTTCTGCCTGCTGTTCCACCGTCTCCAGGATAATGTTGCTGTACTGCGGTTCGCTCAGCATCTGCTGCACTTCTTCAAGACTCTTGCCGATCAGATTCGGTGCAACTGCGTAAAGGCCGCTGGATACGGTAAGCTTCAGGGAAGAACCGCGTTCGATCTCCGTGCCTACGCCGGGTTCAACGGCAATGATCTTACCCTTTTCCGTGCTCTCGGTCAGCGTGTAACTGATATTGTGGCCGTCAATCACCAGATTGTTTTCATCACAGACTGTACTTGCCTCAGCCACGGTCAGTCCTATAATGTCAGGCACCTCTACATGCCTGCTTTCCTCATTCATCTGCTGCAGTGTGCGCAGCGCAAAGTAAACTCCGGATGCCCCCAGGATAAACAGCAGGACGATCAGCAGGATCGTCAGCGGTTTGATGCGGTTCTTCGTCTTCTTCTTTACGGCAGGCTGCACAACTTTGGAGTTGCTGGAGCGGATGATCGTTTCGACTTTCGGACTCGGTCCTCCCGTATCCGTAAGCACATGTTCCGGCAGTGTATCAAAGCCATGGTCTGTCGGCACCTGTCTGGCGGAAAGCACGACCCGCTTCTCATTGGCACGCTCCGGTCTCAGGCATGTGCTGAGGTCCTGGAGCATCTCCGTGCAGCTGCGGTAACGCATGGCCGGATCCTTTGCCGTAGCGCGTATAATCACATTCTCGATCGACTGCGGCAGTTCAGGGTTGATGGAACGCACCGGGGGTATTTCATTGCGCATCTGCATCAGCGCAACCTGTACGGCCGAATCCGCCTTGAACGGAACATCCCCTGTAAGCATCTCAAACAATACAATACCGAGCGCATAGATATCCGACTGCACGGAAGCAGATTCACCCTTGGCAAGCTCCGGAGCCAGGTAATGCACGGAACCCATAACATTGTTGGCTTCCGTCAGCTGCATACTTCCTTTGGCAAGCGCAATACCGAAGTCCAGAATCTTGATGGAACCGTCTGCTTTGACGATGACATTCTGGGGTTTGATATCACGGTGAATGATGCCTCTGCGGTGGGCTTCTCCGGTTGCGGATACAAGCTGTTTCTCAATGTCGATTGCTTCCGCGGTCAGTAAAGCTCCCCGGTCATGAATGACCTTCTTCAGGGTCTTTCCGGGAACATATTCCATGACGATATAGTGATGACCTTTGTAGTCGCCTACATCGTAGATTTCCACAATATTGGGATGAGACAGGGTTGTGGCAGCCTGTGCCTCACGTTCAAAACGGAGCACGGACACCGCATCCGTACACAGTTCACTGCGCAGGATCTTGATCGCTACCTGCCGGTTCAGGATCGTGTCGACCGCAAGAAAAACATCAGCCATGCCGCCCTGGCCGATATGCTGGAAGACTTCGTAGCGATTGGCAATCATATTCTTGCTCATACAGCACTGTCCTCCAGATCAATCAGGATTACGGTGACATTGTCATATCCGCCGGCATCAAGAGCAGCCTCAATAAGCTTTCTTGTGCGTCTTGCCGGATCGGTCTTTGTGTTCAGCACAATACCCGCAATCACATCTTCATCCACATATCCGTGCAGACCGTCACTGCAGATCAGGAAACCGTCATTCTTCTCATTGAAAGTCTCAATATCGCAGCGCACCGTCTCCCATACACCGAGAGCATTGGTCAGCACATTCTTCTGCGGATAGTTCTCCGCTTCTTCCTTGGTGATCTCACCGTGCAGCAGCATATCATTGACCAGCGAATGATCCCTGGTGATCTGACGGAAGCCGCTCCGGTGGGAATATGTATAGCAGCGGCTGTCACCGATGTTCACAATGAAAGTACCGACGGATGTAATAAGAACACCGCAAAGCGTCGTACCCATTCCCTTCAGGGAAGGACGTTCGTTGCCGGCATCAAAGATAACCCGGTTGACTTCGCTTACTCTCGTCCTGATCCAGTTCTTCAGAGCATACTGATCGGCAAATGCACCGGTTGCGGCAAAAGCAACGGAAAAACGGGATACCGCCATCTGACTGGCAACGTCTCCCCCTCTTCCTCCGCCGATACCGTCACAGATCAGCGCAAAAACATCGCCGTTTTCATTAGTGGCGATTACATAGCTGTCCTGATTGGTGCGGCGGATACCGCGGTCAGTGCCTCCGAAATACTTCATGAATCGTTTCTGTTCCTTTCGTGCCTTGCCCGAAGCTGTCCGCAGGCCGCATCAATATCATCACCGTGCTTGCTGCGCAGCGTAGCCTTGACACCGTGTTTCATCAGCACATCATAAAAACGAAGTGCCGTGCGTTCATCCGTGGATCCGTAACCGTTCTCATCCACCTGGTTGTACGGAATCAGATTGACATACGCATTCATGCCTCTGATGAGATCCGCCAGCTGAACGGCATGTCCGTCGGAATCATTGACACCCTTCAGCAGAATATACTCAAATGTCAGCCTGCGGTGATTGCCTTCACTGTATCGTTTCAGCGCATTCATCAGCACCGGAATCGGATATGCATGGTTGACCGGCATCAGCCTGTCACGAAGCTCATCACTCGGCGCATGCAGGGAAATGGCAAGGTTATACTGCAGATGCTCATCCGCAAAATCGTTGATCCGCGGCACAATACCGCAGGTAGAAATCGTAATGTGTCTTGCACCGATGGCCAGACCATGATCGGAATTGACGGTCCTGCAGAAAAGCATAACGTTGTCGTAATTATCAAACGGTTCACCCGTTCCCATGATTACGATGTTATCAACACGGCTGCCTTCCGCATCCAGTTCCTTCTGTATGTACATGATTTCACCGACCATCTCGCCGCCGGTCAGATCACGCTGTTTTTTCAGCAGTCCGGACGCACAGAACGTGCAGCCCATGTTGCAGCCGACCTGCGAGGAAACACATACGCTCTTGCCGAAGTTGAAATGCATCAGCACCGTCTCAATCGTACTGCCGTCGGACAATTCGAAAAGATACTTTGCGGTCTTGTCCCTGGCAACCTGCTTCTCAACCAATGTTACAGGCATGATCACAAACGTTTCCTTCAGCACTGCAATCAATGAAGCCGGAAGATCCGTCATTTCATCAAAGCCCAGTACACGCTTGCGGTAAAGCCAGCTGTAAATCTGTTTAGCCCTGTATGTTTTCTCCCCGTGTTCCTTCAGCCAGGCTTCAAGTCCCTGAAGATCGAGGTCATATATCGTCTGCATGTCCATTATTCTATCACGAATTTCCCTTTTTTCTCATCACTGCCGCATAGAACCCGTCACTGCGGTTTTCCATCGGCATATACGTCTTCTCACTGATCAGTTCAAATTCCGGATGACGGTCAATGAAAAGCGCCGTCTGGTATTCATTTTCCTTCCGGTTCAGCGTGCACGTGCTGTAGACCAGGATCCCGTCCGGTTTCAGATATCCGCAGGAAGTATCCAGAATCTGTTTTTGAACATTGGCAATGGCGTTCAGGTCCTCCGGTTTTACATGAAAACGGATTTCCGGTTTGTGGCGCAGATCACCCAGGCCGCTGCACGGTGCATCAATCAGTATACGGTCAAACGAGTTATCCGCAAAGTCTTTCTGTCTGATACAGGCATCTCCCGTTTTCACTTTGACAATATCCACCCCGGTGCGTGCCATCAGCGGCGGTATCAGAGCCGCCCTCTCCGGATAAATATCCATGGCTGTTATCTCACCGCAGTTTTCCATCAGCATCGCGATTTCCTGTGTTTTCGTGCCGGGTGCCGCACAGACATCCAATACCTTCATGCCAGGACGCAGATTCAGAAGCACCGGGATCAAAGCAGAAGATACATCCTGAACAACTGCTTTGCCTTCCCGGAACCAGTCCGTATCCGTCAGGACACCGTCATAGGTGAAGGAAAGATCGTTCACAAAAACTGCCCCGTCTGCCTCCAGCTGTGCACGGTCTGTCTTCAGTGTATTGATACGTCCGTATACAAAGGCTCTGGTCTGGTTGAATTCAGCAATCGCAACAGCGGTATCTTCCCCGTAATGCGCCTTCCAGAGCTTTAACAGCCACAGCGGATGGCTTGTCATCAGAGCACATCTTTCCAGTCTGTCCGTGACTTCTGCTTCCCGGACACCGCGTCTTTGGACATTGCGCAGGATGGCATTCACAAAGCCCTTGTCATGCTTGCCGCAAAGCCGTACAGCTTCATCCACCGCCGCATAGGCAGGTATCCTGTCCAGAAACAGCAGCTGATACACCGTCATATCCAGCAGTGCGCTGATGCGTGATGAGGGTTTCTTTTTCACCAGATCATTCCACTGGTATTCAAGCCAGGTCAGATTGCGCAGTGTACCGTACACCAGTTCACTGACCAGACCCATATCCTCACGGCTGAGGTCTTTGTCAGGCCGGCGCATGGCAAGAGACGCATATGCATCATGGTATATGACCTGTTCCAGCACCTGAAGTGCATAACTGCGCGCGCTCATCCGTCCAGCACCATCGGGTTCACATCAACCCGTATGTCCTTTCCTCTGCCGACGGTATTCAGTGCCTCACGCACGGCCGCCCGCATAACATCCAGATTCTTTCCTTTCAGGATCAGTCTTGCCCTGAAGCTGTCCCTGATCTTGAGCAGAGAGATAACACCGATCACTGTGAAATCACCGCTGATCATATTCCTGAGTGTCAAAGCAAGGTCATTGACGGAAGCTTCCTTCCTGCCGCTGACCGTCAGCGCAATCATATACGTATACGGCGGATACATACCGGCATGGCGGAACTGCATCTCGTAGCGGAAGAACATACCGTAATCCTGTCTGACAGCTGCCTGCACGGCATAATGATCGGGATCATACACCTGATATACGACTTCTCCCTGACGCTCGGCACGGCCGCTTCTTCCCCCTGCCTGCATCAGCAGATCAAACGTCACTTCACAGCTGCGGAAATCCGTACGTGCAAGTCCTTCATCACCGTTGATCACACCGACAAGCGTGACATTGGGATAGTCGAGTCCCTTGGCAATCATCTGCGTGCCGACAAGTATATCCGCTTCTCCGCGCCCGAATCTGCCCAGAATCTCCTGGTGCATGTTCTTGCGTGAAGTCGTATCGGCATCCATGCGCAGCAGTCTGGCCTGCGGGAATGCTTCATGAAGCTCATTCTCCAGACGTTCCGTACCGAACCCGAAGGCTGAAAAACCGGCGGTGCTGCCGCAGGAAGGACATGCTTTCGGAATACGCAGCGCAGTGCCGCAGGTATGGCATTTCATGACTTTCTCGGCATGGTGGTAGCTCATCGCAAGATCACAGTGCGGACAGCGCAGAGGTTCCTGACAGCTGCGGCAGCGCAGCATCGAGTGATACCCGCGTCTGTTCAGCAGCAGAATCACCTGTTCATGCTTTGCCAGACGGTCCGCAATCTTTTCCTTGAGCGGTTCAGTAACTATATAAGACTGGCCCTTCTTCATGCATTCCTTCAGCGGAATCACGGTCACAGCCGGCAGTCCTTCATTGATGCGGTGCGGAATCTCCACCAGATGATATACATTGCGGATACCGCGTGCATAGCTTTCCAGGGACGGTGTCGCACTGCCCAGGATCACTTTGCAGTGATGGTACTTACCCCGCCAGATGGCAATGTCCCGGCAGTGGTAAGCCGGCTGGTTCTCCTGTTTGTAGGAACCGTCATGTTCCTCATCGACCACGATCAGACCGATATCCCGGAACGGCAGGAAGACAGCGCTTCTTGTGCCGACAACAATCCTGGCGAGACCATTTTTGACTTTACGGTACTGCTCATACTTTTCCTGCGGATTAAGACCGGAGTGGTAAATAGCCAGCTCTGCTCCGAAGCGTTCACTGACCCTTGTGATCATCTGCGGTGTCAGCGAGATTTCCGGAACCAGGATCAGTACCTGACGGCCCTCCTGCAGGGCTTTCTCCGCCAGCTGCAGATACACTTCCGTCTTGCCCGAACCGGTCACACCATGCAGAAGATATACCGCATCATCGGTGCCGGTGATCTCATCCATGGCTTTCTGCTGTTCTTCCTTCAGAGTGAATTTGGCACTGACGGGAACGGAAACCGTAGATACGGCTTCCTTCTCCTTCTCGTATACGTTCAGCGCCCCTTTCTGCACCAGGGCTCTGGCAATATTCGGATACATACTGCGCAGTTCACTGTATCGCATTTCACCCGCTTCCCGGACTTTCAGGAAAGCTTCAAGCTGTTTCGGTGTAAGGCTGCACTCGGCATCACTGACACTTACCCATTTCTCCCTGACCGCTTCCGTGCGTCCGCTCTGCGGCTTCACTTTGCCCGGCAGCATCGCCTGGAAACACGAAATCGCCGTAGACACGGTGGTATCCCGCATGTACATGGCAAGATCATGGAGCTCGGGTGTGATCAGGCTTTCGCTGTCCAGGACACGGATGACGGGTTTCAGGGTTACACCAAGACGTGCTTCTGCCTCGGCTGCTGTCTCATCGGTCGTTTCGCAGCTTTCCACAAAGCCAATCACCGGCCGCCCGTTGAAATCAACCTCAACGCGGACGCCCGGCTCAGTTTCCGATTCACATGTGTAGGTAAAGACCTGATCGATTGCCCTGACGGGATGTTCGATCCAGCACTGTACAAGGTTCATACAGCCTCCATCCTGATATAAATAAAGCCACAGAATCTGTGGCCTGATATGCACTGGTGAAGGCTACAGGGCTCGAACCTGCGACTTCATCCCTGTGAAGGATGCGCTCTCCCAACTGAGCTAAGCCTTCCTGTGGTAACTATTGTAGCACTTTTCTCACCCATGCGCTCACAAATCGTCATGATCCCGTCAAGATCGACATCCCACGGATCAGTGTCTATACTGTCCACTTCCTGGCACGGATATGCATAGCCGATTTTCAATGCCGCATCATTGAGCACGGAATCATAGAATCCCCGCCCGTAGCCGGTGCGGTGACCTGCTTTGTCAAAAGCACTCAGCGGCACGATCATCACATCAATGTCCGCCACTGCCATCCGGTCTTTGTCTTCCGGCTCATCGATTCCGAACGAAGACTTAACAAGTCCCTCCAGTGTTGTAATCCGGTGGAAGGTCAGTGTTTTACCGCAAACCCTGGGTATACAGACGCATTTGCCGCAGTCCAGGAGCTTCTGTATCAGCTGACGGGTATCCGCCTCATCCCGGGCAGATACGTAGATACCGACCGTATGGTACGGCGCAAGAAAATGAAAAGCCCCGGAACAGAGCAGCGCATCTGCTTCCGCTCTCTGCTCCGGAGTCATGTTTCTTCTTGCCTTCAGCCCGGTTTTACGGGCCGCGGTCTTATCCAACGGATCCGCTCATATCCAGCTTCAGCAGCTGGTTGAGCTCTACGGCATATTCCATCGGCAGTTCTCTTGTGAACGGCTCCAGGAAGCCCATAACGATCATCTCCGTAGCCTGTGCCTCGGTCAGTCCGCGGCTCATCAGATAGAAGAGTTCTTCCTCACTGATCTTGGATACGGTTGCTTCATGTTCGATTGTCGAAGTGTTGCTGCGGCTGATATTGGTCGGAATCGTATCGCTTCTGCTCTGCTGATCAAGAATCAGCGTATCGCACTCAACCTTGGATTTCGCAAATTCAGCTTTGGGTCCGTGCATGACCTGACCGCGGTAATTGGCGGTTCCGCCTGCTCTCGATACTGATTTGGAAACAATGGAAGATGAAGTATGCGGAGCGAGATGAATCATCTTTGCGCCGGTATCCTGGATCTGATTACTGGATGCGACCGCAACGGAGATCGTCATGCCGCGGGCATATTCACCGTTGAGGATGCAGGCCGGATACTTCATGGAAATATGGGAACCGACGTTGCCGTCAATCCATTCCATGGCGCCGTATGCTTCGACCTTTGCTCTCTTGGTCGTCAGGTTCAGAATATTCTTGGACCAGTTCTGCACTGTTGAATATCTCGCCTTGCCGCCCTTCTCCACGAAGATTTCGACAACGGCAGCGTGCAGGGAATCCTTTGAATAAATCGGAGCCGTGCAGCCTTCCACATAATGCAGATCAGCGCCTTCATCCACAATGATCAGTGTGCGTTCAAACTGACCCATGCTTTCGGAATTGATTCTGAAATAAGACTGCAGCGGTTTGTCCAGTGTCACTCCGGGCGGAACATAGATAAAGCTGCCGCCGGACCATACTGCACCGTTCAGCGCCGCAAACTTATTGTCAGAGGGAGGAACGATGGTTCCGAAGTATTTCCGGAACAGATCGGGACAGTGCTTCAGGGCAGTATCCGTATCAAGGAAAATAACACCCTTCTGCTGCACTTCATCCAGCATGTTGTGGTAAACAACTTCAGACTCATACTGTGTGGATACACCGGCCAGGAACTTCTTCTCTGCTTCCGGAATACCGAGTCTGTCGAAGGTGTCCTTGATGGTTTCGGGAACTTCCTCCCAGCTTTTGCCCTGCTTCTTGTCACTGGGCTTTATGTAGTAGGTATAATCACTGAAATCGATAAAGGAAAGATCCGGTCCCCAGGCAGGCATCGGCATCTTCTCAAAGATATGAAATGAATTGACTCTGTATTCGGTCATCCATTCCGGCTCTTCCTTGATCCGGGAGATTTCCCGTACGATTTCCTCCGTAAGACCTTTGCCGGTGTTATATACGGATACATCCTCGTCACGGAAGCCGTACTGGTAATCATCCTGTGAGGTGATTACGCTCTGATCGTCTCTCTCACTCATGCGGCCTCCTCACTTTCCGACATCAGCTGTTTGATTGCGTTCCAGCCGATTGTTGCGCATTTGATCCGGTTGGCCTGCTTATACACGTTTTTCATGGCAACCGCTTCACCGAGCAGATCATCGTCATATTCCTTACCGTCGATCATGCTGAAATAGTTGTCGACAATCTCCCTGGCTTCAGCCAGTGTCTTGCCGGCCAGAAGATCCGTCATAATGCTTGTGCTGGCGGTGCTGATCGTGCATGCAACACCGTCAAAACGGATATCATCAATGACACCGTCAGTGATCTTTGCCTGGACAGTAATATCATCAATGCAGCTTTCACTGGACATATGTCTGGAAAGATATCTGCCGTCCTTGACCAGGGCGTGGTTATGCGGATACTGGTAATGATCCATAATCAGCTCACGGAGAATCTCCGGATTGCTGAGCAGACTTTTATCGTCCATCGGTAGGCACCTCCTTAAAAGAATATGCCGATGGCATTCTCAATGGAAATGCCCTTCATCGCTTCAATGCAGCGGTCGGCTTCTTCTTTTGTATTGTAGAAATACAGGGAAGCACGGATCGTCTGATCGGTCCCTATGATTTCATGCAGAATCTTCGCACAATGATTGCCGGAACGCACAGCTATGCCCTGGGAAGCCAGATAGCCTGCCGCATCCTGCGCAAATACCCCTTTGCCGTTGAAGGCAAGCGGGCCTGTCTCATTGTCCGGGTTGTAGATTTCAATGTTTTCCAGTTCCTTTGCCTTGCTTACAAAATATGCACGCAGGGAACGTTCGTATTCTTCAATATTGTCCATCCCGATGCTCATCAGGTATTTCGCTGCCACACCGAGACCGATCACACCTTCGATATTCGGTGTACCGGCTTCAAACTTTTCCGGCGCATGTTTCAGGGTGACTTCACCGCAGGCATTGAAGCGGGCATTCATGCCCCCGCCAAGCAGCAGCGGATCCATCTGTTCCAGTAACTCATGCTTGCCGTATAAAACGCCGACACCGTCCGGTCCGCACATTTTATGTGAAGAGAACGCCAGCAGATCAACATCCAGGTCTTTGACATCCGTTTTACGGTGCGGAACACTCTGTGCCCCGTCCACTACGATCAAAGCACCGTATTCATGGGCAAGCGCTGCCAGTTCCTTCACCGGCTGCACGGTTCCCAGAACGTTGCTGACATGCGCAACAGAGATCACCTTGACGCCGTCATGCATTGCCTTGCGGGCATCATCCATGCTGATCAGTCCCACCGCATCGGTCGGAATATATTCAATCTTTACATTCCGCTCTTCCGCAAGCCGGTACCACGGCAGCAGATTGCTCGCATGTTCCGCTTCGGTTGTCAGCACCGTACCGCCGTCTTTCAGAACCGTACGGGAAAGACCGTAAACGATCTGATTCAGGGATGCCGTATCATTTGCCGTGAATACAACTTCATCCGGACGGCAGTTCAGGAATTCCCCAATGATATCACGGGTGCCGTCATAGAGTTTATCTGCTTCCGCCGAAAGTGCATAATCACCGCGGTGCACGTTTGAGGTTCCGTACTCATAGAAATGCACAACTGCATCGATTACAGCCTGCGGTTTGAAGGTGGTGGCTCCGTTGTCAAAATAGACAAGTTCCGGATGGTTGCGTATCATCGGAAAATCGGCTCTAATCTTTTCTACATCGAGCATAGTTCACTGATTTTCCTTTCCAGTTCTTCTTTGAGTTCATCACGCAGCTGCGGGTTATCAATGACCTGTGTAACCGGCATCAGATATCCGGTACTGATCAGAGCCGTGCACTGCTTGGGTGTCAGTCCTCTTGACTGCATGTAATACAGCTGGTCTTCATCCACACGTCCGAGACTCGTCGCATGGCTGGCCTGCACATCATTCTCATCAATCAGCAGGATTGGCAGGATCTCGCTTGTCATGCCTTCATCGAAGCAGAGTGCCCGGCTGGTCTGATGACTCTCGGAACGGACTGCTCCTTTGACAATTTCACCGGTGGCATGCATGACATACCGTCCGCCCTTCAGCACAACGCTGTAGTTCTGCATTCTGCCGTCTGTATGCGGTGCCAGTGAAGCTACCCGCACATTGAATTCCTTGCGCACACCGGTAAGAACCGCACTGCTGAGAACTGCAGATGCGCCGGTCTCCGCCAGCTCAATATCGGTATTTCTCTCTGTATCAGCCTGCTCGACTTCCGCGTATGCAACCTTCAATGCCGCATCCCGCTTGACCGTGTACTTTTCAGACGCATGCATCTTGTCTGTATTCCCGTTCCAGAACAGCACCGTCATCTGCGCACCTTCACCGGCTTCCGCAGTAACGGTCAGTTCAGGACAGTTCAGAATACGGATGAATGCATCGCTGTGTCCCGTACCGGTAAGCTTCAGCTTCAGCGGCTTCTCCGAGTCGATTTCATAGGAAGCATACCCTTCGCCAAGACTGATCTCCGTACTTTCCCTGATCAGTGTCATCTGTTGTCATCCTTCCGCATCTGCGCACCTACGGCACAGCTGCCCAGACTGATCACCGGTCTCTTTTCCTCTGCTTCCGCAGCCGGTGCAACACCGTATTCCTTATAAATCCAGTCGTAACCGTCCGTATCGATCTTACGGGCAAGCTCCGCATCGCCTTCCAGCACAACACGGCCGTCCACGATAACATGAGTGAACTGCGGTTCAATCAGTTCATAGAAACGCTCATAGTGCGATACAACGACAAGGCTCATACCGGTTTCTTTATGCAGATCGTTGATGGCATTGGCAACGATACGCAGCGCATCGACATCAAGTCCGGAGTCGATCTCATCAAGCATAGCAAGAGTCGGCCGCAGCATCTTCATCTGCACGATCTCATTGCGCTTCTTTTCACCGCCGGAAAAACCTTCATTCAGGAATCTGTGAGCCAGGTCTTCCTTCATCTCCAGCGCACTGATTGTCTTTTCCATTTCTTTAATAAACGTAAACAGCGATACCGGCTTGTCACGTCTTGCATTCATGGCAGCTCTCAGGAAATCACTGTTGGTCACACCCGGAATTTCCTGCGGATACTGCATGGCAAGAAACAGACCTGCACGGCTGCGCGCATCTACAGTCATCTCCAGCACATTCTGGCCGTCATAAAAGACAGACCCTTCCGTCACTTCGTACTTCGGATGTCCCATTACCGCACCGAGCAGTGTGGACTTACCGTTGCCGTTGGGGCCCATCAATGCATGTACTTCATTTTCGTTGACGGTCAGATCAACGCCTCTCAATATTTCTTTTCCTTCCACGGACACATGGAGGTTTTTGATTTCCAATGTTCTCATATCCTGTTCACCTCTTGAGCATTATAGCACACCGGCATTTATCCTCTACCTATTTTGTCATTTTACACAAACAAAGAGCATGTCTGCAAAATTCAGATAAAATTCAGTTTCTTTTGTTTGCGGAAAATTGCAAATGAAAGAACGCTATCATATAATGAATAAGCGTTTTTAAGGAGGCACTATGGGGAATTTTCTCAAAAAGAACTGGTTCGTGGCCCTTCTGGCTGTGATATTTGCAGGGATCAGCTGCTTTTATATCTACGACACGAACAAAGGAAAACTCAAAGGTAAAAAAGCCGACGGACAGGACGTTGTATACTCTGTCGCCGGTCAGGATGTCACCGCATCCGAATTCTACGGAGAACTGTATGACCAGGGCGGCATCACAGCACTGGCAAACATCGTTGCTCAGCAGACTGCTGAACAGACGGTAACGGCAACTGATGAAATGAAGGAACAGGCAAAGACACAGGCTGAAAACCTGATTGCTTCCTATCAGAACTACTACGGCAGCACTTACCGTGAAGCACTCGACCAGGCTATGAAGTCAGTCGGATACACCGGACATGAAGATGTTGAGAAGTACATGCTGAACATGCTGAAGCAGCAGCAGCTGACCAAAGATTATGCGATGAACAACTTCGATGATCTCAAGATCCGCAGCATCTCCTACTTGCTGATCCAGTTTGATGATGTACCGCACACGATGGAAGAAGCGACCGACGCTGAAAAAGCAAGAATCAAGGCAGTTGATGATGCCTTCAAAGCCGGTGAAGATTTCCGCACAATTGCGGCGAACAACTCACAGGATACTTCCACTGCTCCCAAGGGCGGTCTGCTCGGCACAGTCGATAAGAACACAACAGGACTTGATGCAGCATTCCTCGAAGCTGCCCTCGCCCTCAATGAAGGCGAAGTCAGTGACTGGGTATACTCAAACAGCTTCGGCTGGTTCCGCATCAAGTGCAATGCAAGCACGAAAGATTCCCTGCAGACATTCGCTGATGAACAGGCTCTCTACGAAGCAAGAGCCGCTGCTGAAAAAGCTGCGGCTGCGGCTGCCGGTGAAGGCAAGGAACCTGAACCTGTCAACGATGAGGATCTGACGGTAACACCGATTGATCCGCTGAATTCCCTTGTAGCAACATATGACCAGACACTTACTTCAAAGGCAGTCTTTGAAAAAGCGCAGGAGCTCGGCATTACGTATCATGACGACGAACTTCTGGAAGGACAGCTCAAGGCAGTATTCGGGCTGACCGAGGATCAGGAGGGCTGAAAATGAAACGGATGATTAAGATGCTGGCGGCTGCAGTTATTGCACTGAGTGCCGCAGGATGCAGTGATGCGGTTGCTTCACTGAAGGAAAAGAACGATAAAGTCATTACAATCGGCAACCACACGGTTACCAAAGGTGATCTCTATGCAAATCTGCGTGATACATACGGCGGTGATGTAGCCATCGACAAAGCAAAGAGACGCATTGCTTCTCAGGAAGTTGAAACAACTGACGAAATCAAGAACAAAGCACAGGAATATGTCGATTCAATGAAGAAGTATTACGGGGACGATTTTGAATCCGTGATGGCTGAAAGCGGCGGCTCCGAAGAGGAAATGCTGAACACCTACATTGAGACACTTAAAGTCGAAAAGCTGACTTCCACCTACATCGAAGACAACTTCGATCTGGTATGCGAGAAGTACAAGCCTGTCAAAGCCATTGTTCTCACCTTCACGGATCTGAACAATGCGGCATACTGCCAGAGAGCCCTCTCCACCAAGGTTCTGACGGTTGAAGAAGCAGCCAAGGAATACGGTGCAGGATCCTCCTCACAGGCACAGTTCTTCACCATTGACTCCACGACATATGATGCGGAAGCAAGATCCATCATCATGAGCAACACTCCGGAAGATGACTGGGCACTGACATCCAGCCTGGACGGCAATACACACTATGTCATCCACGTTGAATCCAACACCCCTTCCGAATTCAAGGATGATGTCGTTCAGCAGATGACGATCAACGGCAGCGTTGAAGAAGACTGCACGAAGTACTATTTCGCAAATCACAATTTCCACGTATACGACAAGTTCATCTTCGATCAGATTCAGGAAAATGCTTCCTACGCTCTGGTCCAGGTACCAGCTCCGGCTGAGGAAACAGCAGAACCCGCCCCAACTGAAGCAGCAGGCAATTAACAGATTTGGAATCTTTCTCCGGGAAGATTCCTTTCTTTTGCGTATTCTTCTATAATTGAACGCGGAGGTACTACTGAATATGTGCATTTTCTGTGATATCATTGCCGGCACGATTCCTTCCCGCAAAGTCTACGAGGACGATAACGTACTGGCCATTCTGGATGTAAATCCCCTGTCCAAAGGACATACTCTCATTCTTCCAAAGAAGCACACGGACAGCTTCCTGACAGCTGATGCCGAAACCGTGCAGAACCTTGCCGCATGTGCTCATGAACTTGCTGTTAAGATCACCGAACGTACAGGCGCTGACGGCTGCAACATTCTGACCAACTGCGGCGAAGCAGCCGGACAGTCCGTCTCCCACCTGCATGTCCATATCATTCCCCGCTACAATGGTGACAGTGCAGTATCATTCGAACACGCTGCTGACAGTACGGATCCCGATGAAGTTCTGAAGCTTCTCACCAAATAGAAAAACAGCCTGCCGGCTGTTTTCTTTTTGTCTTCACTGTACACGCAGACGTTTCAGCATGACTTCCCTGGCTTTGTTTTCCAGCGTATCATCCAGGGCTTCAAGCTCCGTCTCACCGTATCTCTTCTTCAGTGCCCTCTTGATCACCAGATCAGCGATTTGCGGATTCTTGGGAAGCAGCGGTCCGTGCATGTAGGTTGCCAGAACCGTATCGTTCACAAACCCCTCAAAACCGCCGTTATACGTGTTTCCGTGCCCTTTGAGCACTTTGCCCAGGGGTGAGCTTACGTTCTTCGTCTGACCGCCGTGGTTCTCAAAACCGACCGCATTGAACGTGCATCCGTCCATATGAACCTGCACGGCTATATTGCCGATACAGCGGTGATCCCTGGTGGTTGCCTCGGTATAGTAATCAAAGAAGCCGAGACCGTCGATGACTTTTCCATCCTGGTCTTTATAGTACTGACCAAACAGCTGGTAGCCTCCGCAGATCAGCAGAAAGGCCGTCCCTTCCGCAAGAGCCTGCGCAATGTTGCCTCGGCGGCTTAACAGATCCTCATAGATCAGGGTCTGTTCATGATCGGCACCGCCGCCCAGAAAGAACAGATCATAATCCGTCGCATCTGCCGGTTCCCCGATCGTACATGCCGTAACACTGCAGCGGATGCCCCGCCGTTCCGTCCTGGTCTTCAGAACCTGTATATTGCCTTTATCGCCGTACAGGTCCATCAGATCATGATACATCCAGAGTATATTCAGTTCCTTCATTTCGCTGCCTGCCTCCGCAGAATCGCACGGGTCGAATGCAGCGCCGTGTAGGTTGCCATGACAAAGCTGTTCATATCCGCTTCATCCAGCCACTTCACCGCTTCCGCCGCATCCTCGATCACTTTGATTCTGTCTTCCAGTCCTTCGTATTTCAGACGCAGAGCCATATCATACGCCCGGGTGCCGCTGCAGATGATTGTCTTAGTCGCAGGTGAATCAAGCCGTTCAAAATGCGCATCCCAGATCCAGGAAACATCATGTCCGTCCTGGTCGTTGTCATTCAGCAGGATGCATATATTCTTATCCTCGGGTCTCGACATGATGTCCTTCATGACTTCATTGGCACCGGTCGGATTCTTGATCAGATTGATTTCACACGGTTTGGAGAGTTCAAAGCATTCATGCCTGCCCTCATTCAGCACATAATCACTGAACACCCTGTCAGCGGCTTCCGGATCAAGACCGAGCGCCTTCATGACCGTCAGGACTGCCGCACAGTTGTATATCATGTAAATGGCATTCACGAACGAATGGAAGCGCCTGCCTCCGCACGTAAACGTACCGGTCGTATAATCCACGGAATCAACCAGGATCTCCGGCTCGATTGCACCGAAATGATCCTCCGGACATTCAAACCGGCCGATATGCGAATACTGGTAATACCGGTACTGCAGAGGTCTGCCGCACCGGGGACAGAATTTGCCTTCACTGGCTTCATCCGTATGTTCACGGCTTACCGCATTCTCGCCTACAGAGTAAAGATGTATGCGTGCTTTCTTCGCATGGTCGGCAATACGCAGCACATTGGGATCATCCCCGTTCAGGATCAGATCACCTTCAAAATCTTCGGTCACTTCAATGATCTTCCGGATGATGGTTTCCATCTCTCCGGCTCTGTCAAGCTGATCACGGAAGAAGTTGTTGACGACAAGTGCGGAGGGATGCAGGTTTTTGAACTGTCTGTACAGGGTCAGCTCATCGACCTCAATGACACAGGCATCTGCCTGAATATTGTATGAACCGTCACTGCCCCCTGCCAGCAGCGACGCAATCCCGACATTCAGATTATCGCCGCGGTGGTTGTTCAGCACCGTCATGCCGCTTTGCCGCAGGGATTCCGCAATCAGATTCGAGGTTGTCGTCTTTCCGTTTGTGCCGGTCACCAGAATCACGGTTGCGGGCATTTTGAAACGGCTGATGAAGTTACGGTCCATCAGCAGTCCCAGCTGGCCGGGAAAGGAACCGCCCCTGCCGCTTCTCTGCAGAATCTTCTGTACTGTTTTAACGATCTGTAATCTTATACCCATAGTCAGATTTTCGGCTTGTAGAACTGCCGGCCTTCCATAGAAAACATCTTGGATGTCCAGGCGCCTTCCGCAACCCCTGCAAGAGCTGTTTTCAGCGTATTGAGTCTGGCATCCATATTGTCAATCAGAAACAGCACTTCGGCTTCCTGCAGGGCCGGAAGAACCGGAGAACCGTATTCCTGTTTGCCGTGATGGCTGAGCACCATATGTCTCAGCAGGATTGCTTCTTCACTGTCCGCAAGACCTGTTTCAGCTGCGGTTTCCATCAGCCAGCCGTGGCAGATGGAAATATGTCCGGTCAGTCTTCCCTCTTCCGTATATTCGGAGGATACAAGCCCGCCCAGCTCAACTGTTTTGCCCATATCATGAATCAGAATACCGGAGATCAGAAGATCACGGTTCAGCTGCGGATACAGCTCGCAGATTGCTTCGGCAAGTGCAGCCATACCGAGAGTATGCTCTGCCAGACCGCCGAGATAGCTGTGATGGATCCGGGAAGCTGCCGGATATGCATAGAAGCGCTTCTCCACCCGTTCCAGCATGGCGCTGACAAGTGTTCTGAGATTGGCATTCTGCAGGGAATCAATCTTCTGCATCATGCGGCTGCGCAGCTCTTCTTCGGTATATACGGAAGCCTGCAGGTATTCATTCATGCGGATGCTTTTCTGATCAAGCGGAACAATGCTGTTGACGCGCAGCTGCAGGGCATGGTTGTATTCGAGCACTTCGAAATTCAGCTCTGCCACCGTACCGGCAACCGCATTCTCCATATCTTCAGGCTTGGCATCCCAGAACTTTCCGTCAATGGTACCCGAATTGTCCTGCAGGATCAGATTCAGATACGGAGAACCTTTGGAAGTCGTTCCCTTGGTGCAGCTCTTGATCAGAAGAGGCTGTCTGAGCCTGTCTTTTTCCTTCAGATCTTTGATTTTAGTCATTTTCCCACTCCATTTCATCAAGCATCGCATAGATTTCCTCGGAAGGATATCCCTGCGACATGCAGTATCTGTATACGGCATTTCTGAGATCTCTGCCTGAATGCTTGTGCATATAGCGTTTCTTTGCTTTGTTTGCACAGTTTCTCAGATTCTCCGTTTCCGTCAGTTCATCCGCCGCATAATCAAGCGAAGCCACGGCATTTCTGGCCGTATCGGCAGAATAACCCTTCTGGATCAGCTTGTTCTCAAGCTTTTTCTTCTTCATCCGCACCGATTCATTGCGTACGGAATTCTGCACACGGACCGCAAACTCTTTGGCATCACGGATTTCATCATGCGGATACTTCGCAATGGCAGTGTTGATTGTCTCTTCCGGAAGTCCCTTACGGCGCAGATCCGCCGCAATGCGCTCTTCGCCGAACAGTGCAGCCTTCATACTGCCGACCGCACTTTCCGCATACCGCTGATCATCGATATACCCTTTGATTTCCAGTCTGCCGATGATCTCTTCAATGCTGTCTTCAGTAAGCTCGGTATGTTCCTGCAGCCAGTCATGCATCTCACGCCTTGTACGGTCCTTGACCGCAATACGCCTGATGCAGCTCTCATATGCCTTGACGCTTTCTTCACGCTTATGCAGGTCGGCGATCTGTGTATCGCTGATGCGGGTGCCGCGCTTGAGTCCCTTGCTGTAGTAATCGTCCAGGGATACCGTCACACGGTCCTCTTCACCGTCGATGCGCTTGAGGTACAGCTGCACGGAGTCTTCCCGCACTTTGATTTCCTCAATGGATGCCATGTCATGACACAGCGCAATCGCATGCTTATACACTTCCTCGGCTCTTGCCGCAAAGGTATCGCTGCTGTAAGGAACAGTCTTTTCAAGACATGCCTTCTTCATCTTCGCCCGGCTCTCGGCATCCATGGCCGCAAATTCCGCAACGAGATCCGGGAAATCCTCCGCATCCCTGAAGAACCAGCCGGTTTCCTCCGGCACAAGAAGCTGATCGAGAACTTCATCCCGGCGTGCAAACAGCGGCAGACCGCTTGCCATAGCCTCTATAAACGTCATGCCCTGTGTTTCCGAAAGACTGGCCGATACAAAGGCATCCGCCGCCCTGTAGTAATCGGGAACCTGTGCGGAAGGCACCGGTCCGGCAAAATGCACCATATCCTGCAGTCCCAGCGAAACAGCCTTCTCCTTGAGTCCGTCAAGATCAGGTCCTCCTCCGACCACAAGGAACTGAACATCCGTTCCTCTTTTCTTCAGATTCGCAAACCCGTCAATGACAAGATCCAGGGACTTCTCCTTGGCAATGCGGCCGACATAGATAATAAACAATGAATCACCGATCCCGTACTGGGCACGGATTTCCGCACTTCTTGCCGGATCCTCATGTTCCGGTGAGAAACGATCCAGCGGCAGACCGGTCGGCACAACAAAGATATCCGAACGCACGTTATATGACTTCAGCAGCTCCTTGGTCTTCTCACTCGGCGCAATCACCGCTGCCGAAGAATCCCCGTACAGCTTCGACATATAGGAAACCGCACGCTTGGCATACGTATCCACGGTTGAGGAATGCAGCGGATTCACATAATGCGTATAATCCTCATAGGTGGTATGGTATGTGCTGACCAGCGGTATATCCAACTGCTTCGCACAGATGCGCGCAAAGATGCCGACACCAAATTCCGTCTGCACATGAATAATATCCGGTTTCATCTTACGGATTTCATTCATGGCATGAATATGAAGCGGAAAAGTCACCACATATCCGTACAGAGCTTCAAGCTTGAAACCGTACAGATACAGGATACTGTGTGTCTCATCCCACTCCGCAGGACCCGAACCTTCCTTCGGGGCTACGACAAATACCTCATGACCGCGGCTGCGCAGAGCATCACAGAGAATGCTCGTACTGTTTGCCACACCGTTTATATCCGGCGGAAATGTATCACTGAATAATCCTATCCTCATGAAAACCTCCCCCCTATACACAAAAAAAGTATTACCTTACTATTATACTGTTTTATGAGGATTTATCCCCTCTCACTTGTCTGATTCACTGTGAAAAAAGAGAGCCTATTCAGCGGCTCTCTTCTTCATTTCTTCCATTACGACGCTCTTGATCTGGGCGACTGCCTTCTCCGTATCATTGTTGTAAACAATGTTGTTGAACAGCGGCGCCAGGTCCATTTCCATTTTGGCTTTGCTGAGACGTCTTTCAACAGTTGCCTGATCATCGCCGTACAGACGGTTGATCTGATTTTCAAGTTCCTCGATGCTTTCCGGCATCACGAAGAATGCGATGGCGTCCGGGAGATTCAGCTTCAGCTGTCCGGTTCCCTGTGCTTCAACTTCAATAAGAACATTCTTGCCTTTGTTGATCAGGAACTCAACCTGTGCCTTCGGTGTACCGTAGTAGTAACCGTTGAACTCGGCATATTCGAGCAGTTCCTTGTCACGGACGGATTTTGCAAACTGTTTATGGCTGACAAAATAATAATCTTTGCCGTCTACTTCGCCTTCCTTCTGAGGCCTTGTCGTCTCGGAAATCGAATAGAACAGTTTCAGATCAGGATCGGCCAGCAGTGTGTCACGGATTGCGCCTTTGCCTACTGAACTCGCTCCTGTAAGGATAACAACAATACCTTTTGCCATACATTCCTCCCTGTTTCCCAATTGTCTGTATAAATACTTCCTACAGTTCTATTTTAGCTTATTTTTCGTAAAGCATGCAGGAAACAATACGGTTTCCGACCTGAATCGGCTTCGGTGTTTCTTTGTGGCAGCGTTCCGTAGCCTTCGGGCATCTTGTCGAGAACGGGCAGCCAGCCGGCGGATTGATCGGAGACGGGATTTCACCGCCGAGAACGATACGTGCCTTGGATTTGGCAATATCGGGATCCGGAATCGGAATTGCGGAAAGCAGCGCGGTTGTGTAGGGATGCAGCGGTGAATGGTAAACATCGTTGCTGTCGCCCATTTCAACCATATGACCGAGATACATAACACCGATCTTATCGGAGATATGCTTGACCATGCTCAGGTCATGCGCAATGAACAGATAGGAAAGCCCCATCTCCTTCTGGATACTTTCAAGCAGATTGACTACCTGCGCCTGGATGGAAACGTCAAGCGCGGAAATAGGTTCGTCACAGACAATGAACTTCGGATTAACGGCAAGCGCACGCGCGATACCGATTCTCTGTCTCTGTCCGCCGGAGAATTCAGCCGGATATCTTCTGATATGGTCAGGCTTGAGACCGACGATCTTGAGCAGTTCAACGACTCTGTCTTCACGTTCCTGATCGTTTGCGTAAATGTTATGGATGATCATCGGTTCCTTGACGATTTCACCGACAGTCATACGGGGGTTCAGGGATGCATACGGATCCTGGAAGATCATCTGCATATCCTTGCGGAAGGAAATCAGTTCCTTTCCCTTCAGCTTGGCAATGTCACGGCCTTCAAATTCAATGGAGCCGCCTGCCGGTTCATACAGTTTTACAATCGTACGTCCCAGCGTGGTTTTTCCGCAGCCGGACTCACCGACAAGTCCGAATGTCTCATTCGGCATAACGTCAAACGAAACATCATCAACAGCTTTAACGATCTGCTTCTGGGCAAAGAGACCTTTGGTTACGTCAAAGTACGTCTTCAGATTGCGTACACGAAGGATTGGATTCTCGCTCATTTCGTCACCGCCTTACTATGCAGCAGCCAGCATGCACACTGGTGCGTATCACTGAATGTCGTCACTTCCGGCGCGCGGTCTTTGCAGATGCGCATCGCCTTCGTGCAGCGGTCAACGAACGGACAGCCCTTCGGCGGATTCAGAAGATCCGGCGGAGAACCGGCAATCGGCTCCAGCGGCTTGTCTTCATCATCTTCCGGATTTGCCACACAGTTCAGCAGACCCTGCGTATACGGATGCTTTGCCTCATAGAATACTTCACGGTCGGTGCCGATCTCAACGATCTTGCCGCCGTACATAATCGCAATACGGTCGCACAGTTTTGCCACGACACCGAGGTCATGGGAAATCATGATGATGGCTGAATTACTGTTTGTCTTCAGTTCATCAATGAGTTCGAGAACCTGTGCCTGGATCGTAACGTCCAGCGCAGTTGTCGGTTCATCCGCAATGACCAGCTTAGGTGCATTGGCAAGTGCAATTGCAATGACGATACGCTGACGCATACCGCCGGAAAATTCAAACGGATACTGATCGATACGCTTCTCAGGTGAAGGAATACCGACCTGCTCCATCAGTCTCAGCGCACGCGTGCGTGCTTCGCTTTCACTGACATGCATATGGTTCTTGATCGGTTCCGTCAGCTGTTTGCCGATTTTCAGAATCGGATTCAGGAATGTCATCGGATCCTGGAAAATCATGGCCATCGTATTGCCGCGCAGTTCACCCATCTTCTTTTCATAGGTCTGTTTGTCGGTTTTGCCCGGTGTAATGTCCTGACCGTCAAAGACTACTTTATCGGCAGTCGCAATACCGTTGTCTGCCAGCAGTCCGATGATTGAATACATCGTCTGGCTCTTTCCGGAACCGGATTCCCCGACGATTCCGAGCGCTTCGCCCTGATCTACATGAAAAGAGACGTCACGTACAGCTTTAACCATGCCCTGGTCTGTTTTAAAGTCAGTATGTAGGTTTTGTACTTCAAGTAATGGCATCTTTTCTCACCCACTTTCACAGCCGCAGGCATGAATTCACATGGCCTGCATGAAAGACTCCTTCCTCAATATGTTAAAAAGATTACACCAGAATCGCATACAATTCAAGAAATATTTTTCAGACATGTAAATGAAAATTTTCATAAAGAGTTTGAATGTGTGTTACTATTTTCATAGACAACAGAAAGGACTTGAATAATATGGATTTTGATCTTTCCAAACGCTACTGCTATTACTTTAATGAAATATCAAAGATTCCGCGCGGATCGGGTAATGAAAAAGCAGTCAGCGACTATGTGGTAGGTTTTGCTGAAGAACACGGTCTTGCATACAAACAGGACCATGTATGGAATGTCATTATAGAAAAGGATGCTTCTGAGGGATATGAGAATGCCGAACCGCTGATCATGCAGGCACATCTTGATATGGTCAACGAGAAGAATAAGACATCCTCCCACAACTTCGATACGGATCCCCTTGATCTGTATGTGGAAGACGGCTGGCTGAAGGCAAGAGGAACAACCCTGGGCTGCGATGACGGCTACGGCGTCAGCTACATGCTTGCAATCCTGGAAGATGACACCCTTCCCCATCCCCCGCTCGTATGCATCTTTACGACAATGGAGGAAATCGGTCTGCTCGGTGCACGTGAAATCAAGGCTGAAGATGTCCACGGCAAGAGACTGATCAACCTCGACTCGGGCGGAGAGACCATCACCAACGTCAGCTCGGCCGGCGGTGCTACAGGTCTTGTCACAAAAACATTCGAGTATGAAGCAAATGATCTGCCCTGCTATTCCCTGGCTGTACGCGGTCTGCTCGGCGGTCATTCCGGCGGTCTGATTCATACAGAGAAAGGAAACTCCAATATCATCGGCTTCCGCATTCTCAAGGAACTGCGTCTTGCCGGCATTGATCTGAACCTGGTCAGCTTCACCGGCGGTCTCAAATACAACGCAATCCCCCGTGAAGCAGATGCTGTATTCGCTTCCGGTGCCGATCCCGACTGCATCCTCAGTACCATCAAGCGCATCAGCGATGAAATCAAGGCAGAACTGGAATTCAGCGACGGCGGTTTCTATACCGAATGCACGCCCTGCGAAGCATCCGATAAACGTCTGCCTAAAGATGTCTCGGATAATATCATCGATTTCTTCTTCCTGGTTCCCGACGGCTTCCAGCACCGTTCCATGGCTATCGAAGGTCTGACTGTTGCTTCACTGAACATGGGTGTTGTCAGACTTGAAAACGGACAGCTGAGCGGACAGAGCCTGATCCGCTGTGCTCTCGGCAGTCATACAGACCTGCTCCTCAACCGCATGATCACCCTCGGCAGACTCCTTAATATTAATGTAGAAGCAGCCGACCGCTATCCGGGCTGGAGCTATGCAGAGGTTTCCCCGCTCAGAGACATCTACAGGGATGTACTGGCAGGACACGGCATTGAGCTTGAAACACGCGCTACCCACGGCGGTCTTGAAGCTTCCGTATTCAAGGGTCTTGTGCCGGATATGGATATCATCACCTTCGGACCTGTTGCCAAGGGTGCGCACACACCGGATGAGACGCTGAACCTTGAATCATTTGACCGTGCATACGGTTATCTCTGCGAAATCATCAAAGCCTGCAGGTAGTATCCGCAAGTTATGCATTCCCGTGCGTGCATAACTTTTTTTCTGACGTATATTTCACTGTTTTAACGTTCCAGTACAGGTAACTTTTCTGCTATACTTTAGCCTGAGGTGAATTTATGAACAAAACCGCATTTGATTCTGAGAAATACCTGAAGCTTCAGCGCGACAAGATTCTTGAGCGGATCCAGTTATTCCAGGGTAAGCTGTATCTTGAATTCGGCGGCAAGATTTTCGATGACCTGCATGCCGCAAGAGTGCTTCCCGGTTATCAGCCTGACAACAAAATCAGACTGCTCACCGAACTGAAAGACCAGGTCGAGATGATTGTCTGCATCAACGCCAATAACATTGAAGAATCGAAGACCAGAAACGATCTGGATATCAGCTATGACAACGAAGTATACAGACTCATCGATGCTTTCAAGTCCCTTGATCTGTATGTCGGCAGTGTCGTCATTACACAGTACACCGGTCAGCCGGATGCGGATGCATTTATTCACCAGCTTACGATGAGCGGCATTCCCTGCTACAAGCATTATCCGATTCCCGGATATCCTTCCGATGTTGACTTCATCGTTTCCGAGAACGGTCTCGGAAAGAACGATTATATCAAGACATCCAGAAACCTGATCGTTATGACAGCCCCGGGTCCTGGTTCCGGCAAAATGGCAACCTGCATCTCCCAGCTGTACCATGATCAGCTGCACGGTGTCCGTTCCGGTTATGCTAAGTTTGAAACCTTCCCGGTCTGGAACCTTTCCCTGCATCATCCGGTCAACCTTGCCTATGAAGCCGCAACCGTTGATCTGAATGATGTAAACATGATCGACCCGTTCCACCTGGATGCCTACGGCAAGACCGCCGTCAACTACAACCGTGACGTTGAGATCTTCCCGGTGCTGAACCGTATGTTCCAGCGTATCCAGAAAGAATGCCCTTACAAGTCTCCGACGGATATGGGTGTCAATATGGTCGGTTTCTGCATCACCGATGATGAAGCCGCAAGAGAAGCCGCAAGAGTGGAAATCCTGCGCCGTTATTACCAGGGTCTCGTAGACCTTAAGAATGAACGTATCAATGAAGCTGCCCTTAAGAAAATCGAGCTGCTGATGAATGAAGTCGGTGTCACCCCCGGTGACCGCAAGGTAACGCTTGTTGCCCGTGAAAAAGCGGAAAAGACAGGCGCACCGGCTATGGCTCTGGAGCTGCCCGACGGACGCGTTGTGACGGGTAAGACATCTTCCCTCTTCGGTCCCAGTGCAGCGGTCATCACCAATGCCATCAAAGCACTCGGCAATATTTCTAAGGAAACACTGCTGATCGATCCGGAATATGTAAAACCGATCCAGGAACTCAAGGTCAACAGCCTCGGCAACCACAACCCGCGTCTGCACTCAGATGAACTTCTGATTGCCCTGGCCATCACCGCCCAGACCAACCCCGCCACATCGGAAGCGATGAAACACCTCAACGGTCTGCACGGATCCGAAGCACATTCCACGGTTATCCTGCCGCTGGAAGATGCCAACGTATTCCGCAAGCTCGGTGTCAATGTGACATACGATCCGGTCTATACACACAAGAAACTTTATCACCCGAAATAAGCATTCACCCGAATGCTTTTTCTTTCGGCAGGTTATAATTTACGAAAGCGAGGTATACAGCAATGAGCAGAGAACTGAAAGCAGATCTTTACCATCGTGTCAGTATCAGGAAATATACGGATGAACCCGTTAAAAAGGAATTGATCGAGGAAATCCTGCGGGCAGGTATGCAGGCGCCTTCCACGGCCAACCAGCAGCCCTGGGAATTCTATGTCGTCACGGACCGTGCCCTCTGTGAAAAACTCGGTGCCGTTTCCAAACCGTCATGGCCGGCGGCCGGTGCACCCGTGGTCATTGTCACCGCATACCGGGAAGCTTCACGGCTTTCTGGCTGGGCACAGATCGACCTTTCCATCTGTATGGAGAATATGTGGCTGGCTGCCGATGCCCTCGGACTCGGTGCAGTGTGGCTCGGAATTGCGCCGAATGAAGACAGAATGAAGGATGTGGAGCAGCTCATCGGCATGCCGGAAGGCATCCGTGCCTTCGGACTGTTTGCGCTGGGACATCCTGCCGAAAGCAAGGAACAGGAAGACCGTTTCAAACCGGAAAGGATTCACTGGCTCTGAGATTTATTAATCACGCAGAATATAATAGAATAGTCTCATGGATGTAAAACGGTTTGGAAACAGAGTATTGAAAGCAGCCTGTCCGGCCGTTTTTCTCGTTTCTGCATGTGTTGGAAAAACAACAAACGAAATTGCACCGGTTACACCCTCTCCGACCCCTGTTACAACCACTGAGACGACCGTATTCGCGGACTGTTTCCTGAATGACGGCATGACACTGCCTGAAATAGATGCAAAGTGGACGGTATTGTCGGGGCATGCGGAGATCACAGACGGCGTGATTCACAAAACAGAACAGGCTTCCGAGTATGAGCCGGTTGTGCTGCAGATGGAGCAGAACGGTGTTGCACAGACATATGAGGATATGCTATTACTTGATCCGTATGTGGCATATGTCATAGCCTATTTCAGCGAGAACGGTGATGAAAAGGAAAGCCTCAAACTGGCATATACATATAACTGCAGATACTGGTTCAAACTGAATAAAGACAATGCCGTTCTCAAACCTGAGACCGGCACACGCAGACTGCGCGATCCTTCCTTCGTCCGCAGAAAGGACGGCACCTTCACCCTGCTGGCTACCCAGGGATACGACACCGATGCAATCTATGCATTCGACACTGCCGACTTCAGCACATATACCGGTGAACGTCTGCTGCAGGTCAATCCCCGGGGTGAACAGGCCTGGGCGCCGGAAGCGTTCTATGACCGAACCATCGACCAGTATGTCATCATCTGGTCCAGTGTCAAAGACGGCGGCATGTATTACAACCTGTCTCCCGACCTCTGCACCTTCTCCCCGCCGCAGAAACTGCTGGATACCGGCTTCCCGGTCATTGACGGAACGGTCGTGCGGGATGGTGAACGGGCAGCGATCATTCTGAAGGATGAGCGTGAACCGATGGAGACGTACTCACAGCTGTTTGCCGGATGGTCCGATCACGGCTGGCAGAATTTCTCAAAGTTCTCAGAACCGTTCAGCGGGCATCAGAGTGAAGGTCCGATGATCATGAAGTGTCTGGACACGGACGGCTATGATATTTACTACGATGACTACACCCGCTTCCAGTTCCGTGCCTACCATACGGATGATCTGTTCTCCGGGAACTTTGAACCGATACCGGATACAGAGCTGATGATTCCTCTTGATGATCCCGCCCACAGCCATGCCATTCCGGTTACCTGGAAGGAACTTGAACGGCTGATGCAGATATACGGAGAGTAAAAATGACTGCCCGCAGGCAGTCATTTAATTACGGTCAGAACTTTGTATCTTCTCTTCCGCAGAAGGGATCCACCGGACTGACACCGAGGAATTCGCTCTTTCCCTCCAGCTTGTCCAGCACCGCTTCAATTGTGTATTCGTTCAGTGTGTATGCGTTGATGAATGTATGCATTTCCGGCACATCGATCAGATGATACGGATTTGCAAAGCTGACAGCCATCGTCGGAATCTCCTCGGAGAACCAAGGTGTATTGGAACCGCCGAGACCGCCCTTCCAACTCAGACGGACAACCGTATTGTTGGAAGCTGTCGGGAAGTTAAAGGCATACAGTGCAAGATCATAACTGGTCTTGAATCCTTCAACGGTGATGGGCTTATCAGTGATATAGCCACCCTCCGGAGCATCCAGCACGTTGAATCCGCGTCTCTGCAGAGCATCCTTCAGCTGTGCGCCAAGACCGTCTGTCTCACCCATGTATCCGCCGCCTTCCGAGGCAAACAGTACGATACGCGGATAACGCTCCGGTGTAATCGGGAGAAGATGTCTCGTATCTTTTACAAGCGTTACGGATTTGTCGGCGCATTCCTTTGCCCATGATACAAACTCGGGATTCCGCAGGACCTTCAGGGCTGCCTTGCCCGGAACCAGGGTTCCGTTTGTTTTCTTTCTGTGCAGGTTCAGGGATGCCTTCAGACCGAGAATTCTTGTCAGTGCTTCTTCCAGGCGTTCTTCCGTGATAATACCGTCACGGTAACCCTGCATCATGAATTCATAATCTTCATAGAAATCCTTGTTGAAGAGGAACATGTCAATACCGATGGCAATCGTGCGCGGAACCGCCTTGGAACGCTCCATGGCTGTTGTATATCCGAGCATAGGTGTCGCATCCGTAACGATCATGCCGTTGAAGCCAAGCTCGCCTCTCAGAAGACCCTGGATCAGTTCCGGAGACAGCGTTGCCGGTGTATGTGCCTGCTCATCCGTCAGTTCCGGGTTCAGTTTCTTTTCCCAGGCCGGCTGTGAGATATGGGCGATCATGACAGTCTTGGCACCTCTGTCGATCAGACCGCCGTATACCTTTCCGTAGGTGTTCATCCACTCATCTGCGGAAAGACTGTTGGTGGTTGTATGGAGATGCTGATCACGCTCATCCACACCGTCACCGGGGAAGTGCTTGATGGAAACCGCAAGACCTGCTTCATCCGCGCCTCTCATATACTCTGCACCGTAGGCAAGCACACGGTCTGCACTGTCACCGAATGTACGCAGATTGGTGATCGGATTGCGCCAGTTCATATCGATATCCACAATCGGCGCAAAGGACCAGTTCACACCGACGGCAGCACCTTCCGTGCAGCTGACCTTGCCGAGATAATAACCGAACTTCGGATCATTGCACGCAGCAGCCTGCAGCGGTTTGCCGAAATTGGTGCCTTCAGAAGCAGAACCGATACCGCCTGCTTCGAGATTGGCAGCCAGCAGAAGCGGAATGCGTGCATGATTCTGCAGGAATCTGTGAGCCTCCTGAATCTCCTGAGCAGGTCCGGAACGGTACATCAGTCCGCCTACACCTCTGTCGAGCATATCGGTTAAAACCGCGGGGTCTTTACTGTATCCGACCGGGCAGAAAAGCTGACCGATCTTCTCTTCGATTGTCATTGAAGCAATCGTATCCTTTACCCACTGAATGGATTCATCATCGAGGTAAAACGGCTTGGCCTTGAGATCAACCATATAAAATTATCCTCCTGTCGTTATCTGCTATAAGCGTACCATATTCTGCATATGTATTGATGCCGTATGGGTAAACGGGTCACTTCAGCTGTTTCAGATACCGGCCGGTCAGACTGTCCGGATTATTCCTGATATCCTCCGGTGTTCCGCAGGCAATGATGCGTCCGCCCTGTCTGCCTCCGCCCGGACCCATATCTATGACATAATCCGCACTGCCGATGACATCCAGATCATGCTCAATCACGATGACGGTCGCACCGAGTTCTATCAGATGACGGAATACACCCAGAAGAACTTCTACGTCCAGGGGATGCAGACCGATTGTAGGTTCATCAAAGACAAATACTGTATCAGACTGTCCTCTGCCCATTTCACTGGCAAGCTTCAGTCTCTGCGCTTCACCGCCGGAAAGCGACGGTGTTTCTTCACCAAGTGTAAGATAACCAAGCCCCAGATCATGCAGCACCTGCAGTCTTGATGAAACGGTCTTCAGATCCGCACAGAACTGCAGAGCCTCATCAACACTCATTGCCATCAGTTCAGGAAGCGAACGTTCCGCTCCGGCACGGTTCTTACGGCGCACGGCATAAGCAGCTGAGGCATAGCGGGATCCGCGGCATTCGGGACACGGAATATTCACATCCGGAAGGAACTGCACATCCAGACTGATTTCACCCGTACCGTCACAGGCTGTACAGCGCAGCTTACCGGTATTGTAGGAGAAATCCCCTGCCTTGTATCCGTGCTTCTTCGCATCCGGGGAAGCCGCAAATATACGCCGCAGTTCATCATGCACATTCGCATATGTCGCCACCGTGGAGCGCACATTGATGCCGATCGGCACTGCATCGATGAGCTTGACCTGATGAATATCGGGTGCCTCTATCTGCAGAACATGATCAGGTAATTTTGTTTCCTTGATCATTGCCTCAAGTCCGGGTATCAGGCTTTCCAGCACCATCGTTGTCTTGCCGGAACCTGACACTCCGGTTACAGCCGTAAGTCTTCCTTTGGGTATATCCACCTGCAGCGGATGCACGGTATGAATACCTGCTGTCTCCATGTGTATCGTTCCATGCGCAAACACATCCTGTGCAGGCACAGTATTGTGGTTGGGTTTGTTTACTGCATGCAGGTATCTGCCGATGATCGATGCTTCATTGTTAACCAGGTTTTCCGGTGTGCCTTCCGCAATGATCCTGCCGCCTTCCGCACCTGCCTTTTCACCAAGTTCAATGATCCAGTCGGATTCAGCCAGAACCTGTACGTCATGATCGACCAGAATAATGGAATTGCCGTCATTCACCAGATCGTTCATCACGGCAGTCAGTCCGGTAATGTTATGGGGATGCAGACCAATGGAAGGCTCATCCAGAACATACAGCACACCGGTTGTACGGTTGCGTACGGCTCTGGCAAGCTGTGTGCGCTGACGCTCTCCGGTGGACAGTGTAGAGGATGCTCTGTCCAGGGAAAGATACGACAAACCGAGATCCACAAGCCTCTGCGCTGTATGCAGGAATGCTTCGCTGATACTGACAGCCATGGGACGCATGTCTTCCGGTAAAGATGCCGGAACGCCTTTGACCCATTCAATCAGATCACTCAGCTGCATTTCACAGACCTGATCCAGTGACATATCTCTGATCTTCGGAGCTCTGGCAGCTTCCGACAGTCTTGTGCCATGACAGCATGGACACGGTGTCAGGTGCAGGAATTTCTCCACCCGCTTCATGCCCTTCTCATCTTTTACCTTTGCCAGGGCATTCTCCACCGTATGCACAGCACTGTAGTATGTGAAATCCATTTCTGCTACAGTATTTGTTTTCTCGTTTGTATAGAAGATATGTCTCTTTTCAGCTGCACCGTGCAGAACGATTTCCTTTTCCGCTTCACTCAGATCCCGGATCGGAACATCGGTTCTTACACCCATATCCCTGACGATATCCTTCATAAGCGACCACATCAAAGACTGCCATGGTGCCACTGCGCCCTCATCGATTGACAGTGAATCATCCGGCACCAGCGTGCTTTCATCCACTGTACGCACAATACCGGTACCGTCGCACTCACGGCAGGCACCGGAACTGTTGAAGGCAAGTTCCTCCGCACCGGGCGCATAGAAGTGTGCGCCGCAGACCGGACAGACCAGTTCCTTTTCAGCAGCCACATTCTTTGTCGGAGGCAGATAATGACCGTTGGGACAGCGGTGTGAAGCAAGTCTCGAAAACATCAGACGCAGACTGTTCAGCAGTTCGGTGGACGTACCGAACGTACTGCGGATACCGGGCACTCCCGGACGCTGATGCAGCGCAAGCGCAGCCGGCACATAGCGGACTTCATCCACCAAGGCTCTGGCAGCCTGTGTCATACGCCGCCGTGTATACGTTGAAAGAGACTCAAGATATCTTCTTGAGCCTTCCGCATACAGCACCCCCAGTGCCAGTGATGATTTGCCTGAACCGGATACACCTGCTATACCGACAATCTTATGCAGCGGTATATCCACATCAATATGCTTCAGATTATGTACAGACGCGCCTCTTACAAGAATGTTCTGCGGCGGTTTCCGTGAGTCACTCATACTCCGTCTCCCTTCCGGTTACTGCAGTACTTCGTCAATCCTCTTCTCAGCGTCCTTCAGAATTGCATCTACATCAGCACCGTAAATATCCAGTCCTTCCGCACTGAAGCAGACACAGTCCTTGATTCCGTAGAATGTTTCAGCCAGTGCTTTAACATATCCGAAACCGAAAGCCGGATCAGCAATCTGGCCCCCTGCCGTTGTAACGTAATAGAGTTTCTTTGCCTTGCAGTGTCCGACCGGAATACCCTGTTCGTTATAAGAGAAGGTAAGGCCAATGACATTGATCTGCTCAAAGTACTGCTTCAGCGCTGCCGGAAAAGACAGATCCCAGTACGGTGCCGCAATCACGATTGTATCTGCCTGTGCAAACTCACGCGCAGGTGCGAACAGTTCCGCACCAAACTTACCATCATGGATCAGGCTGTCCCTCTCTGCCAGAAATGCTGCATCCGCTTTGGGCATATGCATATCCTCAAGCCGGCGTTCCTGCACCGGGCTGTCTATTTTCTGCAGCAGATACTCCGTGAGCTTTTTCGTACGTGACTGTTCACGAACACATGCATTGATATACAGAACCATAGAAACCATCCTTTCCTGCTGTTATCCAGCAAATATGTATGTTTTGTGCGGATGTAGCAGTATTATATATAGGACTGCTTAAAAGCACGGAGGAGACAGAGTATGAAAACTGCAGAAACTGCATATGCCGGCATTCTGTATGGCAAGAAATGGACTGTCTGCGGAGACAGTTTTACAGCCGGGGTTACCGGTCACGTATTTGAAGATGAACCGTTCAAAGGTATGAACAAGGTCTATCCATATTTTATTGCCAGACGGTGCGGTATGGAAATAGTGCCGTTCTTCCAGGGCGGCAGAACACTTGCCTTTCCAGAAGACGGAACATTCCATAACAGCCTGACGGATCCTGAAAGCGAATGCTACTACAAGAATATTCCTGCCGACTCTGATTATATAACCATCTACCTCGGCATCAATGATTCCCACCATGAGCACGGCAAAGGCGGCGACGGCGAAGATCCGACCGGTATTATCCCGCTCGGCACGATCACCGACAATACCACCGCAACCTATTACGGCGCATGGAACGAAGTGCTCACATGGCTTGTAACAAACAGACCGTTCGCACATGTCGGCATCATCGTGTCAAACGGATGCGACCGTGAAGCCTACCGTACTGCCCAGATTGAAATTGCCGAGAAATACGGTATTCCCTATATCGATCTCAACGGTGACCGCTATACACCTGTCATGATCCGCTCCATGAATCCGAATATCTCCGAAGAAGTCAAACAGGCTGTCAAACTGAAGCAGGCTGTCGACTATCCGGTGAATACGCATCCGAATGATGCCGCTCATGAATACGAATCCGCATTCATTGAAGACTTCCTGAGACACATCTGAGCTCTGCATATGCAGAGCTTTTTTATTCCGTGATAACCGTTATGACCACTGAGATCAGCAGCACAAACGGATAGATCAGACACGGAATCAAAGAGAAACTGCTGATGCCGGCAATGTTTGAAGCAATCAGAAGCTGTGCACCGTACGGGATGATTCCCTGCATGATGCAGGAACAGATATCCAGCAGTGAAGCTGTCATCTTCGGATCCACGCTGTACTCGCTGCTGATTTCCTTCGCAATCGGTGCAGCAATGACGATCGCCACAGTATTGTTGGCAGTCGCAAGATCCATGAACGCCGTCAGGAAACCGATGCCTGCCATACCGCCCTTCTTGCTTTTGGCCTTACGGCGGATCAGCGCAAGAATAGCCGCAAATCCTCCGTTCGCCTTCATAAGCGCAGAAATAGAAGCAACTAATATCGTTACGATCATCGTTTCATACATACCGCTGATGCCGCTTCCCATTGACGCCAGCGCACTTGCATAGGTCAGAGAACCTGTCAGGATACCGGCAAGCACAAACAGCAGACATCCTGCAATCAGAACCGCAAACACATTGATTCCCAGTATGGACAGGATCAGCACGATAAAGTACGGCAGCGCCTGCAGAATACTGAAACTGAATGAACCGATCACTGCGCCGCTGTGCATCAGTGAATAACCCAGCAGGATCAGCAATGTTATAATCGCCGCCGGCAGTGCAATGCGGATATTCGTACGGAACTTATCCTTCATCTCCACACCCTGCGTTCTCGTTGCCGCAATGGTCGTATCAGAGATAAAGGACAGATTATCACCGAACATGGATCCCCCGACCACTACACCGACACATAAAGCAAGCGGCAGATTCCCGTTCGCAGATACGGCACAGGCAATCGGAGCAAGCACGGAGATCGTACCGACACTGGTTCCCATTGCCATGGAGATCAGACACGAAATAACAAATAAACCTGCTACAGCAAAGCGTCCGGGGATGATGCTCAGCAGCAGATTGGCAGTACTGTATGCACCGCCTGCTTCACCGGCAATGCCGCTGAACGCTCCGGCCAGTATGAATATGAACAGCATGGTCACGATGTTGGCATCACCGATGCCCTCTGCACAGACCGCTATCTTCTCATCAAATGTTCTTTTCCTGTCCTGTATGAATGCGGCAATAAGCGCCACCGCAAAAGCCAGCACTACAGAGACAACGTAGAATCCCATCTGTCCTTCTTCACCGGCAATGTATTCAAAGTAGATACCGTTGCCGAGATACAGCACAAGAAACAAAACAATCGGCAGCAATGCCCTGCCGTTCGGCTTCACTTCATTCTGAATATGTTCCATACTCTTTCTCCCTCTGACAGACTGCGTAAATACATACACACGGATGCACAGAACGTCTGTCTTCAGGTCGGAGTACAGGCGATGACGATGTTCAGGACGTGAACTACCCGTGCCTGAAGGCACAGGGCTTCTGGGAACACGGTAGTCTGGTACAGATACATACCTCCGGCATCCCGCTATTGACCATGGCCCGTTCCGGGCCTTTTCTGTTTTTCTTTATGCAAGTCCAAGATTCAGTATGTTTATTGCCGCATTCACATCACGGTCGTGATGTGCACCACAGACCGGGCAGTTCCACTCCCGCACCTTCAGCCATCCATAAGACGAGAAGCCAAGGCGATTGTTTACGCATCCGCAGTCACTGCATGTTTGCGATGTGCTGCGGGGATCGACTTTACGAAGTTCTTTTCCGGAAAACCCGCATTTGTACTCAAGCATCGTGACGAATTCACGCCATCCGGCATTCGCAATCGCTCTCGCCAGTTTGTGGTTCTTCATCATGTGACTCGTATACAGATCCTCAACTACGATCACATCGTACTTGCGCACAAGCTCCGCAGTGATCTTCTGAAGATAGTCATGTCTTTGAGAAGCGATGTGCTCATTGATCTTCGCGACCATTTGCCTTGCCTTCTGATAATTACGAAAATCGCTCAGTTTAAGGTTTGGATCCTCACGCATTGCTTCTTTGGCTTTCAGAAGCCTGCGGGACATGATTCTTTGCCAGTAAGCGAGCTTATCTTCCAGAGCTTTGTCAAACCGCACAGCCGGTATCTTCGTGCCGTCCGAAAGAACTGCAAGATCTTTCAGACCTACATCTATCCCAATGGCCTTCCCGGTCTTTGTCAAAGGTTCTTCTTCACATTCGCAGAGAACGGAAGCGTAATACTTTCCGGAAGGCTTCATCCGTATAGTAACAGAACAGATCCGACCATGCGGGATGCGCCCGCTTCTGTAGTACAGAATGCCGGCTTTTGGAATCAGAATATGGTGTTCGTCAATGATGCGTATATTGTTGTTCACGCATTTGGAAATGTAGCTTTGTTCATACTTTTTGGATTTGAACCTTGGTGCTTTGGCGTTCTTTTGAAAGAAGTTCCTGAATGCACGGCCAAGGTTATCGTTCACTCCTGTCAGGGCGGTGGCGTCAGCCTCTTTCAGCCAGGGATATTCCCGTTTGAGCTGTGTGAGGATATAGTTCATGGAATATGTCGTCAGGAATCCTGCTTCCGGAGAGTTGTCGTAACGTTCCTTCTGAAGGGCGAGCATATGGTTATACAGCCAGCGGCAGGCACCAAATGTTTTTGTGAACAGTGCTTTCTGATCGGTGTTTGGATAGATGCGTATATTGAATCCCTTTTTAATCGCCATCCGTCTCTTTCTCCTTTGCACGCTGATCATCAATGTATTTGGCAACCGCCTGTTCGTTCGAAGCTCCAATGCTTTCCACGAAATAAGACGGAGACCACAGATGCCGGTCTTCCTTTTTCCAGTAGAATTGTTTCAGCTCAGGATGCCTTCGGAACAGGCGAAAGGCGGATGTACCTTTCAAACAGCTGACGATCGTCGTCACAGAAAGCTTTGGCGGAGCCGACACCAAAAGATGAGCATGATCGTCTGTTCCGATCTCCAAATGCGTTATGGAAAAGCCTTTTTCCGCAGCGATATCATAAAGCATTTGTTTCAGCTCGTCTTCGATATCTCTGTTAAGAACTTTGTTCCGATATTTGATTCCCCATACGATATGATAGTTCAAATTGTACACACAAGTCCTACCGTATGTAAGTCTTTCATCATGCCGTTTCATACTAATATTATAGCACATCTTAACGTATCTGAGGTTACCGTATGCACGTTCTTTGGGACAATTCATCTCGGCTCTGAAGAACCGAGTTTCCTTGCCATTCCAACAAAAAACAGACAGACATCCACAGTCCGTCTGTATTCATATATGCCAGGTATCTGTCTGGTTCAGCTTTCCAGATACATTTCCTTCAGCAGAATGCATTCCTCATAACTGATCTGCAGCGCATCACACCGGAACCGATCAAAGCTTCCATATGATGCATCGATTTGCGCAAACGCCGCATTGATGTATTCCGCCTGTACACTGAACAGTGCCTTCAGAGCATCCTCCGGAACCGCACCGATCTTATCCATGAGCGCTGCCAGGTTTCCGCCTGTCTGTTCCTGGTACTGATTCGAGGCAAGATAATCCGCCGCAATATCTTCATCCGCAACACCGAGGGTTTTCTCAATCAGCGCAGCCGCCAGACCCGTACGGTCCTTGCCTGCCGTGCAGTGCCAGAATACAGCCTTCTCACGCGTCTGCAGAAGTATGCGCATAAACTTTGCATACTGTCTGACGGTGAATTCATCCGTGACCATGTTCCGGTAAAGACCCTTCATGTATTCCGCGGCAGCACCGGGATTCTTCAGAAACACAGCCAGCCCACTGCGGTCACTGCTTCCTTCATGCGAAATACCAGCACGTGCCATCTGAAACGCCGGCAGATGCATATACTCGATTCCCGGTATCACGGGATCCGGTTTTTCCTTGCACTCTTCATCGGTGCGAAAATCAATGATCAGTCCGATCAACCGCATGAATGTATCCGTGTCCCGTGCGGAGAGAGATGCAGGCGTGCCACCCCGGATCAGTCTGCCGCTGCGGATACGGCTGCCGTTCTTTGTCGCCATACCGCCGAGATCCCTGGTATTTCCGCAGGCATCAAAATCAATCAGTCTGCTTACATTCATTGGTTTTCCTCTCTTCATCCAGTACAAGCATCATCTGCACATGCGGTATGCCGTCTTCCAGGAACTCCTCCGAACATATGCGGAAGCCTTCCCGTTCGTAAAACCCCGTCGCATAGAACTGTGCTTCAATATAGATCTGTTCCGGATTCATCTTTTTACAGATCTCACGGATACCGTCCTTCAGCAGTCTGCCGCCGAGTCCCATTCCGTGCGTTCTGGTCAGCACCCTGCCCATCTGCACCGTCTTTGCGTCCAGGCGGAAAGCCCGCAGATACGCCGTTACTTCTCCGTTATCTTCGCAGAAGACATGAAGACTGTCATAATCACGGCCGTCCGGATCCAGATATGCACAGTTCTGCTCCACCACAAATACTTCTGCACGCACTTTCAGGATTTCGTACAGTTCATGTGCTGTCAGTTCATCAAAGTATTTGGAAACGGTTCTCATCAAAGACCCTCTTTTTAGTTGTTATATCTCACTTCAGTTCCACGCACAGCATGGTCAGATCATCAAACTGGGGTGCTTCTGCCGCAAAGGCATCAACCGTCTGCCTGACACCGCTGAGGACCTCATGCGGCGCTGCCGTACGGTAATTGTTCAGAGTCTCTTCCAGACGTTCCAGGCCGAACATTTCGTGGGAGGTATTGCTGGCATCCGTTACACCGTCCGTGTACAGGAACAGCTTGTCTCCCTTCTGCAGCTGGATTTCAAAATCCGTATACTTCGATTCCGTGAAGACACCGAGTGCAATGCCGTGTTTGGTTTTGACATACCCGAACGAACCGTCTTTGCGGTATACAGCCGCATGGTCATGTCCGCCGTTGCTGGCAATCATTTTGCCGGTTGAGAGTTCAAGGATACCGAGCCACAGCGTGACAAACATATTGTCCGGATTGTGTTCGCAGATACTGTCATTGGCAAACTTCAGTATCTCTGCCGGAGATCCGCCCATGCGTGTACGGTTGGAGACAACGATATTGGATACCATCATGAACAGCGCTGCCGGTACACCCTTATCGGATACATCACCGATCATCACTGCCAGATGATCATTGTCGATCAGGAAGAAGTTGTAGAAGTCTCCGCCCACTTCCTTGGCCGGACGCATATATGCATAGATATCAAAATCGGAACGATCAGGGAAAGCCGGGAAGACATGCGGGATCGAATTGGCCTGCACGTTTCTGGCAAAGGACAGCTCGGCGCCGATGCGTTCCTTTTCTGCCGTAATGGCCGTCAGGTTCTCTATGTAACTGACCATATCCGATTCCATCGTATCAATGGACCGGGCAAGCGAGATCAGTTCATCGTATTTACTGATATTGCTGAGGGATTCACCACGTGTATTCTCTTTTGCAAAACGGGTTGCTTCAGCGGATACCTTCCGTACCGGTTCCACAAACTGCACACGGATGAAATAGGCAGCGAACGAAGCGATAATGATAATCAGCATGAATGTGAAGATGATGATCGTCACAACGTACGGTTTCTTCGCTTCCTCCATTTCCCGCATCGGTCTCTGTATGCAGAGAATACCGGTGACTGTGCCCAGGGAATTCTTAACCGGTACAAGGGTGGTGATATGCGGATTGGAGCCGTCTGAGGGATTGGGCCGGAAGACGATTTCATATGCGCTTCCCTCTTCATACAGTGCTTTGTATTTGCGTCTGTACTCATCATTGGTTGTATTGCGCTGATAGCCCGGTTCCCACTCCGTATATGACGTATTGTCCACGGCATTGTTCACCGCATTGAAGACCGATACAAAACGCCCGTAATCACTCTGATCCACGCAGATGACATACACCAGGGATACATTCATTTTCCGGCAGTAATTCCTGAGATACGTATTTGTCTGCTCAAATTCCGCCTGCTCTTCACCGGCCAGGTATGCATCCAGATGATCGCCGTTGACCAGGGTTGTGGCTGTATCCGCCATGTGGTATGTCGTGGTCGAATACTCCTCCTTGAAGGCATCGGTAAAACTCGTGGAACCGAGTGAACTGACAATAATACCGAATAAAACCAGCAGCATTATAATCGCACCGATAATATTGGCAGACATGCTGCTGCGTAATTTCTGTAACGTTTTGTACATGCATATCCTTTCATGACCGACGGATGCCTGCGCCGTACTGCTTTCCGCACATACACCGGCAGCTTCTCCGTATAGGTCCATAGATATTCTTTATACAAACGCTCTTTTCAAAGAATTAGTTGATAAATGAGAAAATGCCATAATGATATTCTCCATACGCAGTAA
>JAFUCL010000104.1 GCA_017459725.1 Solobacterium sp.
GAATCTCTTGAATATCGCCATTGAAATGAAATCTTTTCACTCTGGCTGGCTTCATTTGGATGTTCGCTTTGAATGAATCTAAAAAGAGGCTGTTTTCCAGCCTCAGAATGTTTCACCATTCCTTAACTGTTACAGCCTCTCTTTTTAAGTATGGGCCCGGATTGGAAGGGTGCAGCTTTTTTGTAGTATACTTAACAATACGGAATATTATATGGAAGAGGTCAGGAAACACTTTGGAATAGCACAGGCAGTACGGATTGTCTTTCTGCTGGCGCTGGCAGTATGGGCAGCGGTTTTTGCGGTGCCTGCACTGATGCGCGGGGATGCGGCTGTGTTCAAAGGGCATTTGCTGTATATGGCGGCTGCGGTCTGGCTGTTTCTGATGCGGCCGGGCGGGTGGCTGAATTCCGTCAGGATGGCTGATCTGACCGTCAAAGAGAAGATCATTGCGGCAGTGATGGCTGCCGTAGTTATATACTGTCTGCTTGCCCCGATGGATCTTTCACCGGTCTGGAGCGGGGTAAAGGAAACATACCGCAATGAATACGAAGTGATGAGTGAAGCACTGCTGAACGGGCATGTCTATATGGACAAAGAGCCGAGCAGGGAACTGCTTGCCATGGAGAATCCGTATGATTTCGTGGCCAGGGTAAAGAATAATGTTCCTTTCCCGTGGGACCATGCCTATTACAAGGGTCATTTCTATATGTATTACGGGGTTGTGCCGGAGTTTCTGGCCTTCATTCCGTACCGTCTGATCACAGGTCATGTGCTGCCCGGCTATCATGCCACCCAGGCATTCGTGCTGGTATCGGTCATCGGTCTGTTCCTGCTGTTCTATAAGTTTGCTAGACGTCTGTTTCCGGATATGCCGTTCGGTATGTATCTCTCGCTTTCCGCCGGTGTTTCCGTGCTCAGCTTCTGGTATGCTTCGGCGGCCCCGATGCTGTACTGCACGGCCATTACATCCGGTATCTGTCTTGAAATCTGGTCGCTGCTTCTGCTGTTTCAGGCAGGGTGGTGCGAAACCTCACGTGTTAAACAGTATGCGGAGATTATTCTCGGCACCTTCCTGGGAGCCCTGACGTTCGGCTGCCGTCCCACCATCGGACTTGCCAATCTGATCTGTTTCCCGGTTGTATTTGAACTCTGGCGCCGCCGTGAAAAGACCGGTGTATTCATCAGCCAGTTTCTTTGCGGAATCATTCCGTATATATTAGTAATCGGCGCGCTGATGTATTATAACTATGTGCGTTTTGAGAGTCCGTTTGAATTCGGGCAGGCATATCAGCTGACCAGTGCCGACCAGCATGAATACGGCAGTATGCTTTCCCGCTTCAGCTGGTTTACAACCCTGAACGGTATCCGTCAGCAGTTCTTCCTGCTGTATGATCTATCACCGGATTTTCCGCATGTTGAATTCTACGGTGCATACGTGAACTTCCCGGTGCTGCTGCTGTCATGGGCATATCTGCGCCATGATGTGCGTATGTCTTTCCGCAGGGATCATCTGGGCTGGTTCGCAGCTGTTCTGGCAGCTTTGCCGCTGATCATAACGGTTATGCAGATCCAGTGGGCGCCGGTGGTTGCGGAGCGCTACCGGATGGATATTTACTTCCTGATGGGCATCATGACGTTCCTGGTCTGCGGATATCTTGTACAGAATCTGCCGGCCGGCAGCCGCGGAAATCTTGCCTTTGTGACCGGGATACTCTGCGAACTTGCGGCATTCAGTGCCCTGCTGCTGTTCCTGGTTCCGTTCGACAACAATATCGCGATTCTGGACCCGGAATATCTGGCCGGCTGGAAAGCAATCTTAACGATGGGGAAATAGACATGAAACTGCGTTATCTGATTACTGTGCTGTTTGTTTTGTTCAGCAGAATACTGCCTGTGGAGGCGGCCGGCTGGGAATATCCGAAGGTGCTCTTCATAGGGGATTCATATGCACTGACATCCGACTGGCCGAACCAGACCGCGTATCTTGCCGGGATTGAGGAATACAGCATCGGAGCGCTTGGCGGAACGGGTTTTGCGGCCGTGGTTCCCGACAACGGGAAAGATACGGACTTCATCGTATTGCTTGAAGATGCCTGTGCACAGATGAGCAATTCCGCATATGTGGAATGGATCATTGTGGAAGGCGGCTTCAACGACCAGATGTATACCGAAGAGGAGATCCTCGCAGGCATGCAGAGATTTGCACAGAAGGCAAAGGAGCTGTGTCCGTATGCAAAGATGGCGGTCGGCATGAATGGCTGGCATGCGGCGGATTCCGGTTCGGTGCATGTTCTGCGCTCGGTTGCGGAGACCTACCGTAAGGGAGCAGGGGAGAACGGGATGATGTTCATCAATGATCTCACCGGCTGTCTCAACGGCCAGGGCAATGTGTTCATGGATGACGGCATTCATCCTACCCCTGACGGAGGTGCGGTCATTGCGCACATTACGGCGGACTGGTACGCGGAGGCATCTGCTCAGCAGGCTGCTTTTGAAAAGAGTGAGAACTTCAAGGGACTGGCAGTGAATCTGGCGGTTCTCGGCAGTATCTTTGCAGGAAGCTATACAGTGCTGGCAAGGAAAAAGAAGAAGCTCAGTATTGGGAAATGAGGAGGCATCAATGTCGGCAAAGACAGGCGAACATGGTTTTTTCAGCAGCGGATATGAGCAGAAACGGTGGGTGAAAGTCCTCAGTTTTCTGCTGTCCTTTGCAATATGCATTGCCGTGGCATACATATACTGCAGCAGCAAACGTATCTTTGACGTGGATGAAAGTCTGACATTCTCACTGGCCAATGAACAGACAGCAGGCTGGGTCAGTTATGAACCGAAGGGCTGGTTCCTGCGTTCGGTATTCTCGGAATATACGGCAACGGTTCCGTTCAGCTACAGCCAGGTGTTTGTCAACCAGGCCCTGGATGTGCATCCGCCGTTCTACTATCTGATCATTCATACGATCTGTTCACTGATGCCGGGTTCCTTCTCGGTCTGGTACGGACTGGGACTGAATCTGCTGCTGTTCCTGATGAATGCAATTCTGTTCTACCGCATTCTCTACAAAGCAACCGATCACTGCATTGCGGCAGGGGTGGGTATGGTGCTGTACTGTCTGAACTTCCGTATTCTGGAAGGCATGATCTTCATCCGCATGTACCAGCTGACCAGTACACTGGTGCTGATCTTCTTCCTGATCGGCAGAAGAATAGCGGACCGTGAAGGCAGTATTGATAAGATTGACTTCATCTTCCTGACCCTGGTGACGATCCTGGGCGGACTGACACATTACTTCTTCTATTTTGCGATTGCGGCATGCTCGCTGTTCTTCGGTATTGTGCTGATCTGCCGGAAACGCTGGGCAGCTCTGATCTGCAGTGCAGCCTGTGTAATCGGGGCGCTGTGTCTGAATCTGCTGGTTTTCTTCCCGGCTACCCGTGACCATCTGTTCTCGGAGGGATCCTCCGGTGTACACGGGCAGTTTGTTCTGACCAAGCTGCAGAGTCTCACCTTTGACTGGGACAGACTGAAATACTTTGTTAACCATGCCTGGGGCGGAAGTCTCGGGTTCCGGCTCGGACTGGCACTGCTGGTGCTCGGAGTGATCCTGCTTGCCGTCAAGCGAAACCGCAGGTATCTCTGGGGTGTGCTGGCACTGTCATCGTATTATCTGAATTTCCTGATCGTATCACAGACGGCTACATACCTCAGACCGCGGTATCTGCTGCCGATGGAAGCTGTCGGTATCCTCGGTGTCATGCTGGTGCTGGCGGATGTCATGGAAATTATGAGTCTGCGGGATATTGCGTTTATGCCGCTGCTGATCATGGTCTTCATGGAATCGGATTTCGGCAAGATGACGCAGTATCTGCAGAGCAGACCGTCATGGGAATATGCGGCAGAGCACAGGGATCAGATCTGTGTGATTGTGACAGACGGCAATCTGCCTGATTACTGTATCAATACGTCATTCCCGGATCTGATGCAGTATAAGGCAACGGGTATGACGACACTCGGTGAATCACTGCTGACCATACCGGAAGAGGATTTCATCCTGTATTCCGCCAAGAACCTGAGCAGGAAGAAAGTGATGAACTATATCCGCAGTGAGCTGCCGGATGCGGATGTGCAGTTTGCCGATCCGGAACTGTTCACAGCGGAGTTCTATGTATATGAGGTGATGGTCAATGACTAAGATAAAGGAAATTGCCAGAATCGTACTGGCCGTGATACTGCCGGTGGCCTTCATTGCCGGAATTGCGGCCGGAAGGGAACTGGACAAGAGATCCAAAGATATCGTGCGGATGAATATGATTGCGGTGGAGGTCACGGATGATCAGGGACAGCTGCTGCGGTATGAGACATCCACATATGCGGTTACGGTCACCGAGGTGCTGGATGAGCTGCAGGAAAGCGGTGTCTTCACATATGTCACCAGAGGCACCGGCAAGGCCAAGAAACTGGTCAGCGTGAACGGTGTATCCGCCGATCTGAAGAAGAATACCAGTTCCTGGGTCGTGCAGATCTTCGGGGAAGAAATAAAAGACGGCCTTGATGATCATGCCGTGCAGGCAGGGGATATTATCTCCATCGTATACGCCAAGGATAAATGGGACTGAAAAAGGAACTCCGTACACCGGAATCATGCGGTGATGGAGTTCCTTTCTTCTTCACTGTACAGGTCTGACTCTGGCAAGCAGATTGATCAGCGCTGAGTTGTAATAGACAGCCATTTCGTTTGTGGAATAGCTGAGGTATTCATCAAAGTACATCTTTGCGGGAGGAATATCATCGCCGATATTCTCCGTTACCTTGTCTTCGTGATAACTGTCGGGACCGCCGACCAGAGCACCGGTCACCTGAATGCCGTGCGCCTCGGTGAGACGGTTGTGAATGTTCTGCGGGTAATTGGTGCCGAAGCCTGTTACGAAGCACATATCCAGCGGATTCTGTCCGAGGATGTAGCTGACCTGGGCTGCGGCGGCACGTTTGAAGTCGCTGTTTCCGGTGAAGTCATAGGCCATGGAAAGCAGGACACCGTTATTGGCTGCCTCGGCATTGCTGCCCCACGGATAGGCTGTCAGTGAACAGTTGTAGGAATTGCCGTTGACGGCATCGAGTATGCCGGTCGCTTCCGTAACGAGTGAAGTGACAAGGGATGTATAGAGCTGTTCGTCTTTCTCCCGGAGGGCAGGGTTGGTGATGGCAAGGTATCTGCCCCAGCCGCCGTTGTTTGCCCAGGAGATGCTGTTGGCTGTTTCCGGTTCATAGGTGAAGAGGATCTTGGCCTGTTCCAGATATACATCTTCGCCGGTTGCACACCACATGGCCATCTTCATGAAGAAGCGTCCGTCGAGATCATCGTTGTCACGGTAGCTTCCGCCGGTGACATCCTCCGGATTGGGAAGACTGATGATGTCGAGGTTGGCATCCATCCTGTTGTTTGCTCTTTCAGCAGCCGCGAAGCATGTGTCGGCGAAGTCGGCATCAATATCACGGTAGATCAGATATGCGGTAGCCATGGTTCCCGAGAAGACGGCAGTTGTCGTGGTCTCCTCATAGAGGGTGACAAGTTCACCTGTATCTTCGGCCGGATCAATTTCACCGGGCAGGTTTCTGGTAATGACGGTATTGTATACACCGCCGTCATCGCCCTGCATCTTCAGCATCCATTCCAGTTCATACCGTGCTTCATCAAGCACATCGGGGATACCGTTGCCGCTTTCGTAAATACCGGAAGCGTCGTCGAAGATACCGGGGTTGGCAAGATAGGCAAACAGCAGATCATCAACCGCTTTGGCTCCGGTGATGACATACCGTCCGTAGTCGCCTGCGTCATGCCAGCCGCCTCTGACATCCCTTGTTGTTTCCGTCAGGTAGACGTTGGCAGGGGAGGTATGGCATTCCGCATGTCCGGCATCGCCGGCCCAGCGGGTATCGGTTCCGCAGCGCTGTATGCTCAGCATTCTCACCAGGCTGTCCTGCAGTTCGTTGTACGGGTCATCCGCAATCGTGAATTCAGCCGACAGGATGCCGATCTGGGAACGGACGAAGTATCTTCCCGGTGTTTTCAGGGCTGTGAAGTCACCGTAGGAATTGAATTCCCATGCGGCGTCGTTCTGTCTGCCGAAGACGATGGCACCGCAGTAGACAATGTCACCGGTTTCCGCGTTGATGACATCGAAGAAGTCGCCGGCATTGTATGTAAAGGTGACACGTTTTACATCTCCGGTCAGATAACCGGCCTGGCTGACTCTTGCGGCCACGGTATCGGCGGAGGAGATGACTCTTGCGCCTTTGATCATGACGGTCCGTGCACCGGGTCCGCCGATCTGGAATTCGACTCTGCCGTTGAAGAGGGACGGGGAAGTCATCGTGAAGTGCAGCTCATGGGCGGATTCCTCCGCGGTGAGATGATAGCTGCCTTCCGCAAGCACGTATCCGGTGCCGGGATCCACCGCAATCAGGCGGATATCCGTATCGGCCGTGGAGGAAGCCGTGAAGTAGATATGGCAGTCCGCACCTTCCATGAACGGTACCCCGTCACGGAAGAAGGTGATATCACCGGCCGAGCTGCCGCCGTCTGCTATGTTGACGTTGGTTGTCTCGTATTCGTATACACTTTCAGCACTGCCCGCCGCAACATTTGTCTGCCAGCCTGTGGCAAAGCCGGTTACGTTGTCATCGCCGCCGGGATTGTAATCCGCAGCGGAGAACGGGACGGACATCTGATAGGTGCGCTCGATTTTCGGTACCGGCACCGGTGTGGGTGTCGGGGTGGGAGCGGGTGCGGCTGAGGAAGTCGGTGATGGTGCAGCAGAAGCCGTGGGGGATGATTCCGGCACGGCGGTAGGATCCGTGACAGCAGCGGGAGAATCTTCCGCATGGGTGTGCCGGTAAACAATGCCGGCAGTACAGAGCAGCACAAGACACAGCAGAGCCAGCAGGAGGCGCCGCATCGTGACTGCTTCAGAACGGTTTTTCTTTCTTTTGGTCATGCGCTAATTGTAACAGATAATTGTCAAATCCATGTGAAGTCCGGGAATGTAAGCGGATACATTCCTGAAATTTGCGTATAATCTAAATGCAAGTATTAAAATACTTGGAAAACAAGAAAAATAGGAAAGATGAATAGGATAGAGCATTTTTTGCAAAAGATATTCCCGGGACTGATTCTGGGCATAGCTGCTGTAATCAACCTGGTGAGGCTTCCGTACGGATTTCCGAGTACGGATGAGTCTTTCTTCATTACGCTGATCCATCGCCTGTATATCGGTGATCTGCCGGTGACTGAAATATGGAATCCGGTGCAGTTTGCGGGTATGCTGGGACTGCCGTTCTTTGCATTGTTTGAAGGGATTACCGGAGGCACGGACGGTGTTTTTGTATATTTCCGATTCCTGTATGTTCTCATGATGGCGGTGCCGGCTCTGCTGATTTACCGGAAGTGCAGGGACAGGGGACCGGCTGCTGCCTGTGCGGCGGCTGTATACATGCTGTACAGTCTGCTGCAGCTGATGTTCTTCCACTACGATACGATCGGCCTTGCCTGCATGACCATGGCCGGATATCTGCTGTGTCTCTCTGAAGGCAGGATATTTGTAAGAGCACTGTTTGCCGGTATCTTCTATGCCATGGCGGTTCTCTGCACACCGCATCTGGCACTTCTGTACTTTGCAGGTTCGGCGGTGCTCCTGGTGCATGTCCTCTTCCGCAGTCAGAGACATGCCTTTGCGAAACGGTGCTGGCTGCCGTTCACACTGGGCTGTGTCATCATGGCGCTGATTATATTTGCAGTGATCTTCAGCCGTATATCTTTTGGTGATTTCCTGGGCGGGTTCGGCAATCTGCTGGCCAGCGATGCCCGCAACACCTCAGCCGGTTCACCAATCCTGATCAATACGCTTGCTCTGTTCAAGATGCTCTGGCTGCACAATGCCGTTACGGCTGTGGCTGTGCCGGTGTATGTGATGCTGATCGGGTATGCGTGCCTGCCGAAGCGGAAGGTGTCCGATGAGATGATCTTCGGGGCAGGGCTGATCCTGAGTGCAGTGCTGGTGATCGCATACCGCAGACCGCCGTATGATTATGCCATGATCATGTTCAATGCCCTGGGTTTTCTGTGTCTGGTGCTGAAGAAGGATGCGGATGTCAGGCTGAAGAATCTCTATCTCTGCGGTCTTGCCTACATGTTCATGATCAACATCAGCTCCAATACGATCCTGAGTGTATCTTCGCATGCCTCGGCACTGACGATGATTCCGGCCGTGCTGCTGAGTGCGGATGTGCTGAAAGGTCTGCCAAACCGGAAGCTTCCGGGTATTCTCTTCGGAGTACTGATGGCGGTGATGCTGGTGTCGGAAACGGCTGACAGGATGCTGATCACGTGGGAAGACGGTAGGCCCGTGGACATGCATGAAACCATCATGCAGGGTCCGGCAAAGGGCATCCGGACAGGTGAAATCCGTAAAGTGCGGTATGATGAAGATTACGAAGAAGTGAGCACGCTGCTGGGAAGCAGTGAAAACGTGCTGTTCTTCGCAGATCATTCGTGGATGTATCTGATGCTGGGGGATGATTCGCACTATGCGGTCTATTCGTCCTGGTTTGAATTATATAAGCCGGAGGTGCAGGCACGGCTGGCACAGTACTATGAAAGCGTGCCGGCAAGAGTGCCGGATCTGGTGCTGATGCCGATCAGGGTTGATGATCAGCTTGCGAATCTGGAGACAATTGTTTCCCCGTACGGCATTGTGATGGAAAAGAATAACCGCTGGTACAGCGGCAGAAGGTGAAATATGAAGAAGCTGGCTATTCTGCAGTCAAACTATATTCCCTGGAAGGGATACTTCGACATCATCCATGATGTGGATGAATTCTGCTTCTACGATGATGTACAGTATACATCCCGTGACTGGCGCAACCGCAACAAGATCGTTACACCTTCGGGCATCAAATGGCTCTCGGTACCGGTCGGACAGGAAGTGCAACGGCTGATCTGCGATGTGACCATCGAGGATCCGGAATGGCAGAGACGGCATCTGGAAACCCTGAAGTTTGCCTACAGCCGCCATCCGTACTACAAGCAGTACAAGCCGTTTCTGGAGGATGTATATCTCGGCCATACATGGACGTCGCTTTCGGAGCTGAACCATTATATGACGGAGATCATTGCCCGTGATTTCCTGCACTGCAGCACGGTCTTTACCGACAGCCGCAGTTATGAAACACACGGCGCCAAACACGAGAAACTGCTGAGTCTCGTAAAGGCTGCCGGAGCGGATTTCTATGAGTCCGGGCCGGCTGCCAAGGACTACATCATAGCCGAGGATTACCGCAGCAGCGGCATTCAGCTGGTCTGGAAGGATTACAGTGATTATCCGGAGTATCCGCAGCTGAATACAGAGACATTTACACATCAGGTATCCGTGCTGGATCTTCTGTTCAATACGGGAGATGAGGCACCGTGGTACATATGGGGATGGCGTGAGAAGGAGAAGCGTTCATCCTGGATCGAACAGACATACGGGGAGGAGCAGTAAGATGATCAGTTTCAATGTACCGCCGTTCATCGGTGAAGAAACAGCATACGTAGCTGAAGCGATCGCCTCGCACAAGATCTGCGGTGACGGACCGTTCACCAGAAAAGATCAGAAATGGCTTGAAGAACACTTCGGTGCACAGAAGGCACTGCTGACAACCAGCGGCTCCATGGCCCTGGATATGGCGATGCTGCTGTGCGGACTGGAACCCGGTGATGAAGTGATCCTGCCGAGCTTTACCTTTTCCTCCACAGCCAATTCCGCAGTGCTTGCCGGTGCCAAGCTGGTCTTTGTGGATATCCGTCCGGATACCATGAATATCGATGAAACCAAGATCGAGGCTGCCGTCACGGAGCGCACCAAGGTGATCTGCGTTGTGCACTATGCGGGTGTTGCCTGCGAGATGGATACGATCATGGACATTGCCAGAAGACATCATCTGATTGTTGTGGAGGATGCGGCCCAGGGTGTGATGAGCACATACAAAGGGAAAGCCCTCGGAACGATCGGGGATCTCGGCTGCTATTCCTTCCATGAGACAAAGAACTACTCTATGGGTGAAGGCGGCGCTCTTTTGATCAACGATCCGAAGTTCAATGAAACCGCTGAGATTCTCTGGGAGAAGGGCACCAACCGCTCCAAGTTCTTCCGCGGTCAGGTTGATAAGTATACATGGGTCAGCTACGGTGACAGCTATCTGCCGAGTGAGCTGAATGCGGCATATCTGTATGCACAGCTGCTGAAGGCGGAAGAGATCAACAACGACCGTCTGGCTTCCTGGCACCGCTATGATGAGGCACTGAAGCCGCTGGCGGAGAAAGGTCTGCTGGAGCTTCCGCATATACCGGAGGAATGCGTGCACAATGCCCATATGTATTATGTAAAGCTGAAGGATGTGGCACAGCGTACGGACTTTATTGCGTATCTGAAGGAACACGGTGTGCAGAGTGTCTTCCATTATGTACCGCTGCACAGTGCACCGGCCGGTCTGAAATACGGACGGTTTGACGGAACCGATGAGTATACGACACGTGAGAGCGACCGTCTGACAAGACTGCCGATGTACTATCATCTCTCTTCCGAAGACATAGAGACAGTCATTCGTGTCATTTACGCGTATTTCGGTGAGGAGATGCACTGATGGAGATCTCTGTTGTTATTCCTGTATACGGATGCCGGGAAGCGCTGCCTGAGCTGCACCGCCGTCTGACGGAAACCCTTAAGCCGCTGACTGCCGATGATTACGAGATTATCCTGGTGGATGACTGCTGTCCGCAGAATTCCTGGGAGGAGATCGAAAAGATCTGTGCACAGGACAAGCGGGTGACGGGTCTGCATCTTTCCCGTAATTTCGGACAGATGCGGGCAATCACGGCAGGTCTTGATGAAAGCAGCGGACGCTGGGTTGTGGTTATGGACTGTGATCTGCAGGACAGACCGGAAGCGATTGCGGATCTCTACCGGAAGGCTCTGGAAGGCTATGATGTCGTATTTGCCAGACGCGTTGACCGCAAGGATACAAAGAACGTCATGTTCCTGTCGCATCTGTATTATAAGTTCTACGAATATTTCACCGACAGCCGGGCTGACAATGCGGTTTCCAATTTCTCGATCTGCAGCCGTCCGGTCATCGACCATTACTGCAGCATGCGCGAGCAGAACCGGTCCTTTACCATGTTCATCAAGTGGCTCGGTTATAAGCAGACCACCATTGATGTGCAGGCGGATCCCCGGTTTGCGGGTGAGTCATCATACAGTTTCCGGCGCAAGATGAAGCTCGCTCTGGAAATCATCACCACCCAGTCAAACAAACCGCTGATGTTCTCGGTCAGACTCGGGTTCACGATTGCCTTCCTTGCATTCCTCTACATTGTGTATCTGGTGATTCATGCGTTCATGCATCATGTGGTGGAAGGCTGGACGACGATTGTCGCATCAATCTATCTGATGGGCGGCATTCTGCTGGCAGCGGTGGGAATTGTCGGTATCTATGTCGGCAATATCTTCAATGAGACCAAGGACAGACCTTTGTATATTGTTCAGAAGAAGCTGAACGGAGAGGAGCGCTGAGATGATACTGATTATCGGTGCCACCGGTTTTATCGGCATGTATACAACGCTTGCTTTTCTGCAGGCGGGGAAGCAGGTCATTGCCTGCGGCAGAAATGAAACAGCCGGAAAAGTGCTGGAGAAGATGGGCGCACGGTTTGTTTCCCTGGATATGACAAAACCGGAGGATTTCGCAAAGCTTCCGGAAGAGGGTATTGAAGGGGTTGTGCTGCTGTCGGGACTGATGCCTGCCAATGCCCGTGCCGATCTTGAAAATGAAGAGAATGCGGCTGACTATTTCCGTGTCAATGTGATCGGTACGATCAATGTACTGGAATTCTGCCGGAAGCACGGTATCCGCAAAGTACTGAGCTGCTGCTCATATGCGGATGTATCGGGTGCCTGGGGAAAAGGATATGCAATTACGGAAGAAGAGCCGCGCAGTTTCTCCTTCACCGGAGATCATGCCGTGTATGTCATCAGCCGCAATGCGGCCAATGATGTCATGGAGTATTACAACCAGCAGCACCATATGCAGTGTGCATGGTTCCGTTTCCCGCCGGTATACGGAAACAGTCCGCACGGTACGATCTACGTAAACGGAAAGCTGTATAAGAGTGCCGTGGCGACGTTCATTGACAATGCCATTGCCGGTAAAGATATCGAGATCTGGGGTAATCCGCATGTCAAGCGTGATCTGATCTATGTCAAGGATGTGGCCAGGGCATATGTAATGGCCATGGAAAGTGATAAAACGTACGGTCTCTACAATATGACCGGACATACACAGATCGACCTGCAGGAACAGGCCGAGACGATCATTGATGTCTTCGGCGGCGGGAAGAAGAGCAGGATCATATACAGACCTGAGAAGGCAAACCGGACACCTTCATTCCTGTACAGTATGGAGAAGGCGGAGCGTGACTTCGGTTTCCGTCCTGAATATACGACTTACCGGGCAATGATGGAGGACTACAAGGCTGAGATGGACAGCGGCTTCTGGGATTCGTTCCTGGAAGGCAGAAAGAAGGACTGAGGATGAAGAACAGGAAACAGGTTCTGGTGCTCCTTCATGTGCTTCTGATGATTTATTCGGTATCGGGAATCTTCATGAAACTGGCATCGAAGGAAAGCTTTCTGAGCCCGAAGTTCATACTGTTCTACATCGGTGTCTTCGGTGTACTGGGTATTTACGCAATCGGCTGGCAGCAGGTCATCAAGCGGATGCCGCTGACGGCTGCGTATGCCAATCACGCAGTCAGTGTCATCTGGGGATCGGTATGGGGATATCTGTTCTTTCATGAATCTCCTTCACTGATCAAGGCGCTCGGCATTGTGATGATCATCTGCGGCATTGTGCTCTTTGCATATGCGGGAGAGGAGCAGAACCATGAATAGTTCATTTGTTCTGCATGCCGGGATCATGCTGGCAGGGGTATTCATTGCGGCAGTATCGCAGGTGCTGCTGAAGAAGTCGGCTCTGCGCAGTCATGAGAATACCGTGAAGGAATATCTGAATCCGCTGGTCATTGTAGCATATATGCTGTTTGCGGCTTCAACGCTGTGCACGACGATCGCATACCGGGTTATCCCGATGTCGCTCGGTTCGGTGCTTTCTTCTACAAGTTATATTTATGTGACACTGTTCGGTGTGTATATTTTCCATGAGAAGCTGAACAGAAAGAAGCTGGGCGCGCTGGCGCTCATTGTCGGCGGTGTGCTGGTCTTCGCACTGGCCGGATAAGGAGGCAGTATGGCTGATCGGAAACAAAGCGCTCTCTACAGACTGGTATGCACGATCTGGCAGGGAACAGGAAACCTGAGAGACAAGTATCTCAGAAAAGGCAGTGATTTCTCCTACTGGATGGAGCAGAAGGAAGCAGGCTTCTCGGAGGAGCAGGGAGGCAGATACCAGCCTTCACCGGCATTCATGACCATGGATGCCATGAAGCATCTTTCCATAACCCCCGATGACAGTATCATCGACGTGGGCTGCGGCAAAGGTGCGGCGATGTACTACATGGCAAAGTTCCCGTTCGGCAAAGTCGGCGGGGTTGATCTGTCACAGAAGCTGACGGAAATCGCCAATGACAACTTCAGAAGACTGGGGCTTGCGAAATGCCATGCGGACTGTGCCGATGCGACGAAGTACAAGGGTCTGGATGACTTCAACTACATATACATGTTCAATCCGTTCCCGGAACAGATCATGAAGGGTGCCATGGCAAACCTTCTGGAAAGCCTGGAACGCAAGCCGCGCAAGTGCACGATCGTCTATGCGCATCCTGTATGCCACAGCTATATTGTGCGCAATACACCGTTCAGACTTGTGGATCAGAAGAAGAGACTGATCGACTGGTTTGATGTGTATTACTACGAGTACGATCCCTCACTGAAGTAATCGGGACACCTGTCGAAAAGGCAGGTGTTTTTGCGTTATAATGGCGATGATGAATGCTTCCGTGAAAAAAACAAGGGATCCGGTGATTGACTGGCTGCGGGTAATCGGCCTTCTGCTGGTGATCGGTGCGCACTGCCGGCTGCCCGGTACATTTCAGTTTCTGCGTGAATTCGACGTTGTGCTGCTTTTTTTTGTATCGGGGATTTCGTTCGCCATGTCCGGCAATGTCAGCTATACCGGGTATCTGAAGAAGCGTTTTATGAGACTCATCGTGCCGGTGTGGTGCGTGGAAGTAATCCTGTTCGCTGTGAGTTATATACTGGGACATCCGTTTCCGGTGCGGACGATGATCATGTCATTCTTCATGACCGGCGGCGGGATCATGTTTGTCTGGGTATACCGTGTATTCTTCACCAATGCGCTGCTTATGCCGCTCCTAGCGAAGATTCCGCTTCCTTCCGGATTTACCGGCGGTATTGTGCCGGCAGGGGTGATGGTGCTGAATGCACTGCTGTACAGGTATGTCATTGCGGGAATCGTGCCGGAAGCATTGGCTGACATAATCTGTTATCTGATCAGTTATACGGCAGGCTGGGCGGCGGTATCCTGGTTCGGCATGCTGTTTTACCGGATGGAAGAGAAGGCGCAGGCAGGCTGGACACTGCTCTGGGCAGCTGTATTCATTGTGCTGGGAATCAGTATCGGTTTTCCTCTGCAGGAAGCGTATAAGTTTCCGCCGCAGATGTATTATCTCTCTTATGGACTGGCCGTAAGCGGAATGTTAGTCCTGGTGCTGAAGCGGTTTGCCGGTTCTTCAGCGGTCATTGCCTGGATTTCGAAACATACGATGGAAATCTATCTGGTGCATATTCTTGTGTATTATCTGGCGGCACAGTATCTGGAAAACGGTCTTGTTCAGTATGTACTGATGGCCGGGGTGCCGTGTCTCTGCATATACCTTGTTGAACAGGTGAAAGGAAGGAAAGCGCATGGCTGATTATCTTGTCAGTATTGTTATAACCACGTACCGGCGGCCGGAACAGATCGTTCAGGCAGTGCAGTGTGCGCTGAAGCAGACCTGTGCGCATGAGATCATCGTCGTGGATGACAACGGCAGAGGAAATGAGTTTCAGAAGCAGACCGAGGAAATGCTCAGCGGATACATGGATAAAGTCACATATCTTGTCAATGAAGTGAACAGCGGACCGTCTTTCGGCAGAAACCGCGGACTTGAAGCGGCGAAAGGCAAATACATAACCTTCCTGGATGATGACGATGAGATCGACCCCGACAAGCTGAAGAAGCAGGCGGATCTGATGGAAGAACTTGGTGAAGCATACAGCGGATGCTGCTGCGGATATGTCAAATACCTGAGTGAGACCAATATGCATACCGGCGGGGAGACGGTTTCCGGAGATGTATGGCCGTATATCCTCGGGCGTATGTATTATCCGGGCAGCGGTTCCAATCTGCTCTGCCGCAGCGATGTACTGCGGGCATGCGGGGGATATGATGAATCCATGCGTCATTTTGAGGACTACGAAATGATGGGAAGACTGCTGAAGGGATACCGTATGGCGTATGTGCCGGAGAGACTGCTGACGATTCACTATGAGGTCAGGGAGCGGGTTCCTTCCTATGCGGATCTCGTCAGTTATGATGATCTGTATTTTGCGAAGATAGCCGATTCATTGAACACACTGCCGGCAGGGCAGAAAAAAAAGATCATGCAGACAGCTGCACTTGAAAGATGGCGGTATGCACTGCCGCGCAAGGAGACAGCAGATGCCAGACGGAATATGAAGAAGGAACAGGTGGGTGTACTTATGTTCCTGCGCTATGGTCTCTATCTGGCTGACCGCGTGATCCGTAAGAAGTCCTACGGGTTCAAACCATTCTGAAAAAAAGGCCGAGAGGCCTTTTACTTTTGTTCGGTTGTGCCGGTTCTGCGGCAGAAGACAAGCCAGCCCAGCAGGAACCAGAAGATGCCTGTTTCAATGTGGCTGTTGTCACCGAGGATGGCATTCTCAAGCATGGACTGGAAGAAGATCATGGCAGTGGTGAGAATCAGCCAGCGGCATCCTGTATTGATCAGATATCTGCGGTTGCGGATGATATCCCTCATGCACAGAATGAAGAAGGCAAGGGCAATTACGGCGCCGACAATACCCGTATACAGCAGTATGGAGATGCACAGGTTGTGGGTGAACGGATAACCGAGGGAATAGGGCACGGCATTGTTTTCAAGGCCGACACCGAGGATCGGATGGGCCATGAATTCAACCAGGCAGGCATGCCAGATCTTGAGTCTTGCCGAGGATATTCTGGTCAGTTCATAGAACGGGTTTTCCAGAATTGCGGCATAAGTTGCCAGTACTGTGTCCTGTTTCATCAGGAACACCGCACCAAGACATAACAGTATCAGGATACCGGTGAAGAGCAGTCCCTTCGGTCTGCCGAATTTTCTGCACAGCGACACCATGATGATGTAGACAACGGTGAACAGCAGCACCAGCATGGACATGCGGGTATCGGTCATATAGACAACCCAGGAGTTCACGGCTATATTGAACAGCTGGAACCAGAGGGGAAGCTTTCCGTTTCTCTGCAGGTAGAAGCCGAGCAGGATTGCGGTCGTACAGCGCATACTGCCGGGCAGCACATCATCCAGAATGCCGATGTAGCGGATCTTGTCACTCTTGTAATGCTTGGAGAAGAAGTTGTTTCCGTAGTCGAGGATTTCTCCGTTGGGCAGGGTAATCGTCCATTTCGTGAAGTAGAAGATAATGGACAGGGTGCTCATCACGGTGACGAAGATGATGATGATTTTTGCGTATTTATCCAGGTAATGACGCCAGCTGCCGTCTTCCGGGAAGCGCGGTGCCGTGAAGAATACATAGCAGAACATCAGCTGCAGCATCCAGTAAACCTTGAAGCTGTGACCGAAATAGGACAGGAATCCGGATAACAGACATACCGCCAGATACAGCCATAAAAGCAGGGTCTCTTTTGAGTGCTCCAGGCGTTTCTTGTATATGTCGTGAATAACTATGATGGCTGTCCAGAGTATGCATATATTCGGGCCGTGGTGATAGCGCAGTTCCCAGTGCAGGTCGGTCATGACCGAGCGCAGACCCAGATCAAGAAATACCGTACTCAGCAGGTAAAAACCGATCACATGGTACCGGTTAAACAGGAATCGTTTTGCTTTCTCCAACAGCGCACTGTTCATATGTAAAATATACCATAACACGATTTGACGGTAAATAAAGCGGGTATACCGAGAGGTTGCGGTCAGACGGCTGTTTTACGGTATAATGGAACGTATGAAGAACGTTGAGGAACGCCGTACCGTACGTACACAGGATGCCGTTTTCGCGGTTGTTTTCCTGCTGTGTCTGGGACTGATGCTGTGGAAGGCAAAACGGGGCATCGGGTCCGAGGATGAGCATTTCTACATTACCCTGGGACAGCGTACGGCACAGGGAGACGCTCTGTTTGCGGATCAGTGGGATATCGCCCAGATGATCGGTGTATTCCTGGCTCCGCTGTACAGTCTTTTTATGGGGCTGAGAGGCTCGGCGGAAGGCATCGTATACGGGTTCCGTCTGTTTTATATCGTGTTCACGTGTTTTGTCGGTACGGTGCTGTACGGACGTCTGCGTGTATACGGGATGGCGGCGGCATTTGCGGCAGGCATATATATGCTGTTTGCCCCGTTCAATATCATGGCGCTTTCCTACAATACGATGGGGATGGGCTTTCTGATACTTGCTTTGTGTGCATATCCCGAAAAGACACATACCCCCATACGGCTGGTTCTGTGCGGAATCCTGATGGGATGCGCGGTGCTGAACAATCCGTATCTGATCTTCCTGTATCCGCTGCTCAGTGTATTTGCCCTGAAGAAATCCCCGGTATTCCCGCGGAAGGACTGGGTGTTCCTGAGTGCAGGGGCACTGTGCACGGCTGCTGTATTCCTGCTCTTTGTGCTGCACGGGGCACCGCTGAAGGACGTTCTTGCATCACTGCCGCATGTGGTGGATTCATCCCACGGCGGTTCACTGCTCTATCACGCAGCCCTGGACGGCTATCATCTGTTTACGGCATTCGGTCCGTTCCTGCTGCTGTTCTTTGCGGAACTGGGCGGAGCGCTTTATGTGCGCAGGCATATGCAGTACCGGGATACGCTGATGACAGTATCAATTGTGATCAATATTCTGAGCATGCTGTATGTAAGCTTTGTGCGTCCGTATTTTCCGCTGATGGGCGGGTTTGCGCTGAATCTTCTGCCGTGTGCCCTGATCGGTCTGCTGGTGCTGATCCTGTATCCGTGTGAAAAGTATCTGCAGAGCTGCTTTACGGCATCTCTGTTTCTGAGCTTCATGCTGGCTTTTTCCAGCAATGTCGGTCCCAACAGTTTCTGCTGTGCACTGATCTTTGCATGTACGGTGACGGCGGTTCTTCTGCACAGGCATTTCCCCAAAGGACTGGTGCAGATGGCGGTGCTTGCGGCGCTGCTGGTCTTCTTCCGTGTACATGAGGATTTCGGCGGTGCGGTTGCGGACTATACAGTCCCGGTTGAAAGGGGACCGCTGGCCGGTATGCTTGCGGAAAAGAGTCAGGCAGCGGATTATGAGGAGCGGCTGGCAGATCTTGAGAAAGCAGCGGTTCAGGAGTGCGGAGGCATCAATATTGTCTCAACCCATGTTTGGGAATATCTGGCGGTGCCGGCAAGAATCTGCACCGGAAGCACATATCTTTATGCGGTGAGCAGGGAAGAATACATTGCGGCGCAGGAGGAGTACATGGCGTCCCACGCGGACAGACTGCCGGTGCTGATCCTGGCGGACCGTGACAATCCGTATTTTGACCTGGATGATCCGTGGCTGCAGAACTTTGAGAAGATTGCGGATCTGAACCAGGGAGCGCTGTATATGCGGGAGGCGGCAGGCAATGCGGCAGAATAAACCGGTTCTCAACAGTATGCGTATATTTGCATGTCTGTTTGTGGTCCTGGTGCATGCAGCAAGCATATTTTCGGTCTGGGGACAGGAGATTCCCGTTTTCCTTACGCCGGTAAAGATGCTGGCGGATACCGGGGATGTCATATTCATGAGTGTTTCGGCCTATCTGCTGTTCATAAAGGAATTCACCTGGGCAGACAATGTCCGCAAGAAAGTCCGTACGATACTGGTGCCGCTTATCTTCTGGAACCTGTTCTGGATGATCGTGGAAACGGCAGCGCATATGATCATGCCCGGTATGTTTGACAATGCCTTTGCCGGCGGCTGGCGGATACTTGCAGGATTCACCGGGATTCCGTTTTATCTGGATCCGTATTATGTACCGTTCTGGTTCCTGTGCGATCTGTTTGCCCTGAATCTGCTGGCACCGCTGTTCCGCAGAGCGTCAGAGAAAGCCTGGCCGTTGGTACTGACAGCGGCGGCTGTTCTGTGGCTGTCACCTCTGCATTACCGCATCCGGATTCCGTTTGCTTTCTTCGCCCTGGGCTGTGTGCTGGCTGAGCAGGAAGCACTGCGGGAAGGTCTGAAGAAGCTGCCGGTGACTGCCGTGTCTGCGGCTGGTATAGGCATGGGTGTGCTCTGTATGTTTGTGCACAGTGAAATACTGTACAGATGCGGGATTGTAATAATGATGGCAGCGGTCTTCAGAGTATGTCTGCTGATTGAACAGAAAAGCACGCAGGACCGTTTCCGCGCCTGGATGCCTTATACAATGATCGTGTATGCACTGCACGGGAAGGTGCTGATGCTGCTGCAGAGGGTATATGCCGCGCTGATTCCGTACAGTGTGTTATCCGGTATACTCGGGTATTTCCTTACGGCTGCAGCTGCTGCTTTGATCAGCGTTGTGTGCGGTATGCTGCTGAGAAAACTGCTGCCGCGGGTATTTGCCCTGAGTACGGGAGGACGTGTACAATACTGATATGAGCAGGGAAGTCACATTCAGTGCTGCGGAAAGAATACTGCAGCCGATCGTACAGCATTACAATCCGGAGAAATACTGGAAGATGAGGGATTATGTTGTCTCTTATAAAGAAGGGCACGGCAGTAAACTGCTTGCGCAGTGGTATCTGTTCCGGATCAAGAAGATGGACGCCTACAACAATGCCTCCACGGGCACGCATCTGGGATACGGGGCATCCTTTGCCGAACATCCGCATCTGCCGCACGGTCTCAACGGCATTGTCATTTCGCATAATGCGGTGATTGGCAGAAACTGCACCATTTTCCACCAGGTGACGATCGGTGAAGGCAACGGCGGTGCTCCCGTCATCGGGGATGACTGTCTGATCGGGGCAGGTGCCAAGATCATCGGCGGCATTCATATCGGCAATGATGTGCGCATCGGTGCCAACTGTGTGGTAGCCGAGGATATCCCGGACCATGCCACGGTGGTGCTTGAACATCCGCGTATACTGATCAGAACAAAACAGGACTGATTCCGCAGAATCAATCCTTTATTTTTTATGACCGGTTATCCGGCATTCAGTCTGTCTATGGCTTCCTGCAGCGGCTTTACGGCTTCACTGTTCGGTGTTGCGTAGTTAATGAGTGAAGGGCGGTGTTCAATGACCAGCTCCTCCAGTCCGCGCAGAATATCATTTCTGTCATACCGGCAGGCAATGGCATTGCTTTCCTTCAGAATCCTGTAGGAAGGGCTTTTCGGAGTGGTGACGGCCAGCACGCTCTTGCGCAGGATCGAGTATTCCAGGATCTTGCTGGGCAGGTAGGGCTGGATCTGATCATCCGGCAGGATCGTATCAAACAGGAGAACAGCATCGCTGCTCTTCTGCTTCTCAATGCATTCACTGTACGGAATCTTGTCATGCACCGTGAAGTAATAGCTGAGACCCAGCTTGCGGATCAGATCAAGATCACTTTTACGGAATTCCCCGTACTGTTCAACACGGATGCGGGTGTCCGGGTGTTTGCGGATAAACATCTCAAAGGCATAGATGAATTCCTGTATAATGCGCAGACCGTATACACGGCCGAAGTGGGAGAGCACAAAGGTTTCCTCTTTCTTGACAAACGGTTCCGGTCTGAATTCCTTCCATTCGGGGACATAGTTCAGAGGGACGATGACGCATTTGCGGCGGATCTCCTCTTCCGTAACGTTGTGGAAGTACTTCATATACTGGGTGATCATGAAGTCACGCTGTTCTTCACAGATGAATACCAGCAGATCAGCCGATTCAAAGGCATGCGCTTCATCCGCATCCACAACGAAGTAGTGCAGATACAGGTTGAAGGCTGCCTTTTCGGGGAGTGAGTAGGAGGCATAGGTCTCCTTGTCAAACTTATACGGGCTGTGATTGATGGGATCACAGAACGAGGCAATCCACTTCACTTCGGGGTGGGCCTTCTTGATGGCAAGACCTGCCCGGATCGTATAGCATGGCCAGGAACTGGTGACGACATATTCATGTCCGTTCCATGCTTTCACAGCTGTATCAACATAGCGGTTCATATGCCGCAGACACTTGAACAGATTCACATTGTTAATGGAAAAGTAGATGTTGCTGTAGTCGTCCGCATATGTAATATTGAATTTGCTGTAATTCGGATCGGCATGCAGAAGATTCAGCAGAGCGCTGTCTTCGGTGTTGCGCAGGGCGATGACGTCATACTGCATATTCAAAAGACGCAGCTGTTTGTACAGCAGCTGTGTCACTGTATCATTGAACGGAAGAAAGTTTCCGGGAACAACCAGACATCTCGGTGTTTTGTTCATATCCTCTTAATCTTAGCATAATCGGTCTGTATTTGCAGAGAGCAGATCGGGGAAAATGAAAAGACCGGGAAGACCCGGTCTTCAGCAGCACGGATGGGGAGCCGTTGCTGCTTTGGAGGCAGATGCTGTACAAGTCAGCCCATCCACTTAATTTTGTTTTCTGTTCCGTTCTTGATGCGTTCGATATTGGAACGGTGACGGTAGGTCACCAGGATCCACAGCATCAGCAGACTCAGTGATACATACAGATCATTGTTGGAAATGAAGCTGATGACCACGGCAATGAATACGGAGAGGATGCTGGCAACGGATACCATCTTGCATGCGTACAGGATGCCGAAGAAGCAGAGCACCGGTATGACAAGTCCCGTGAACCAGCGGCCTGTGATCAGCACTGCAACGCCGAGCATGAAGCCGTATGTGGTAGCGACTGCTTTGCCGCCCTTGAAACGTGTGAAAGCAGGGAAGCAGTGGCCGATGCAGCAGGCAAGACCTGCAAGCAGTTCCGCACCCGGGCAGAATGCATGGGCAAACAGCATGGACAGGAAGGCTTTGAATGCATCCAGCAGGGTAACGATGATCGCTGCCGGTTTGCCGAGGACACGGCCGGCATTGGTGCCGCCGATGTTTCCGCTGCCTTCCGTACGGATATCTTTATGGTAAAAGACTTTACCGATGACCAGTCCCCAGGGCACGGAGCCGAAGAGATAACTGATCAGCACAGTCAGTACAGTTTTCATATGTTATGACCTCCACAAAATCCATTTTAACACAGTGTCATCAGTGTGAAAGTGAAAGATGGGAGAAGGAAATACAGTGCGTAGAGAGTGGTATGAAGTTTTGTCTGATGGTATATGCAGGTGCTCTTGGCAGCTGTCTGTTCAGTTTTGCGGCCTGTGCTTTGAGCCGGAAAGATCTCTCGTTTCTGCACGGCAGAAGCCGGTGTGATGTCTGCGGGCATCCGCTTGCCTGGTACGATATGATTCCGGTGGTCAGCTGGCTTTTACTTCGCGGGCACTGCCGTTATTGCAGGGCTGAGATTCCGGTGCGTCTTTTGTATGCAGAAGTCCTGGGAGCGGCTGTTGGAATGGCGGAATTTGTGCTGGCTGAATGTGTGTGATCTTTCGGATAGAGACGGGGAAAGAGTTTTGCTATAATATTACAGTTGAAACGGAGATAAGAATGACACAGAAGAGACAGGCATATGAAGATGACAGCATCCAGATCCTGAAAGGTCTTGAAGCAGTCCGCAAACGGCCGGGTATGTATATCGGCTCCACGGACAGCAGAGGTCTTCACCACCTGATCTGGGAGATCGTGGACAACTCAATCGACGAAGCCCTGAACGGATTCGGACGGAAGATTGATATTACGCTTGAGGCAGACGGTTCCTGCACGGTGCAGGATGAAGGCCGCGGTATGCCGATCGGTATGCATGCCAGCGGTGTGAATACGCTGCAGGTTATTTTTACGGTCCTGCATGCCGGCGGTAAGTTTACAAGTGAAGGCGGATACAAGACAGCCGGCGGTCTGCACGGCGTCGGTGCATCGGTAGTCAATGCGCTCAGTGAATGGCTGGTGGCCGAGGTTGCGCATGACGGGAAACTCGTACGGATGCGTTTTGATCACGGTGACAAGAAAATCGGCAAGCTGGAACAGCTGGGTTCAACGAACCGTTCCGGTTCCAAGGTAACCTTCAAGCCTGATCCTGCTATATTTTCAACGACGGAATTCAAATTCGAGACGGTGTGCGAAAGAGCCAGGGAAGAAGCATTCCTGCTCAGCGGCATCGCTCTGACCGTTACCGATAAAAGAGGCAAGAAGCCGGTCAGTGAGACATTCTGCTATCAGGATGGTCTGACGGCTTTCCTGGAGTATCTCCATGAGGACAGAACCGTACTGATGCCGCCGGTCAAGTTCAGCGGTGAAGCCCAGGGCATCAAGGTGGAGATTGCCTTCCAGTATACGGATGACTATGCCGAGAACACATACAGCTTCGTCAACCTGGTCCGTACTTCGGACGGCGGTACGCATGAAGTGGGATACAAGACAGCCTTTACCAAGGCAGTCAATGACTATGCAAGGAAATACGGTCTGCTGAAGGACCGTGACAAGAATCTTGAAGGCGGCGATGTCAGGGAAGGTCTGACTTCCATTCTTTCGGTATCCGTACCGGAGGAGCTCCTGCAGTTTGAAGGACAGGTCAAAGGCAAACTCGGTACACCGCAGGCCAAGCCTGCCGTGGATGCCGTGGTGGCGGATAAGCTGTCATACTGGCTGGAGGAAAACAGGGAGCTGAGTGACAATCTTGTGCGCAAGATGATGAAGGCTTCGCTGGCCCGTGAGGCTGCCCGCAAGGCAAGGGATGAAGCACGGCGCGGCAAGAAGGCCGGTAAGTCGGAGAAGGTGCTTTCCGGCAAACTGGCGCCTGCACAGTCCAAGGATCCTTCCATGAAGGAGCTGTTCCTGGTCGAGGGTGATTCCGCCGGCGGTTCCGCAAAGCAGGGCAGGGATTCGCATTACCAGGCAATTCTTCCGCTGCGCGGCAAGGTGCTGAATACGGAAAAGAGCTCCATGAGCGACATTGAGAAGAATGTTGAGCTGAATACACTGATACATGCCCTGGGGGCAGGTGTGGGTCCGGGCTTTGACTATACGGATTCCAACTATAACAAAGTCATTATCATGACCGACGCGGACGACGACGGCTCGCATATCCAGATTCTGCTGCTGACGTTCTTCTACAGGTATATGAGACAGCTGCTGGAACAGGGCATGGTGTATATTGCACTGCCGCCGCTGTACAAGGTAACCAAGGGCAAGCAGTCGCAGTACTGCTATACGGATGATGAACTGAATGAGCTGCGTAAGAAGCTCGGCAAGATCGAAGTGCAGCGGTACAAGGGACTCGGTGAAATGAATGCGACCCAGCTCTGGGAGACAACTATGGACCCGGCTACCAGAACCCTGATCCGGGTAGGTATTGAAGACGGCATGCTGGCGGAAAGAAGAGTATCGGTCCTGATGGGTGACAAGGCAGAACTGCGCCGCAAATGGATCGAGAACAATATTTCCTTCACGCTCGAAGATAACTTTAAGGTGGAATCGTAATGGCAAGAAAAAAGCAGTTTGAAGACAATACGAAATATGTGGCAGCGCTGCTCGAAGACATCATGTCAGACCGGTTCGGCCGCTATGCGAAATATATTATTCAGGAACGTGCGCTTCCCGATGCGAGAGACGGTCTCAAACCGGTGCAGCGGCGTATTCTGTATGCAATGTATCATGACGGCAATACATGGGATCATCCGTACCGCAAGTCTGCCAAGACGGTAGGTCTTGTTATCGGTAATTACCATCCGCACGGAGATACTTCCGTGTATGATGCCATGGTCCGTATGTCGCAGGACTGGAAGGTCCGTCTGCCGATGATCGATATGCACGGCAACAACGGTTCCATCGATGATGACCCGGCTGCTGCTATGCGTTATACCGAAGTCAGGCTGGCCAAAGTGACACAGATCATGGAGGATGACCTGGACAAGGATACGGTCGAAATGGCGCCGAACTTTGATGATACCGAAAATGAACCGACAGTTCTGCCGGTTCCTTTCCCGGTTATGCTGGTAAACGGTGCGACCGGTATTGCTGCAGGGTATGCGACCAACATGCCTCCGCACAATCTGTGTGAGGTGGTTGATGCGACGATCTGCCGTCTGCAGAATCCCACCAGTACACTGGATGACATCATGGAATACATGCCGGGACCGGATTTCCCGACCGGCGGTATTGTGCAGGGTGCCGAAGGTATCCGGGAAGCGTTTGAAACCGGACACGGGCGTGTGGTTGTCAGGGCAAAGGCAGAGATCGTGGATGCCAAGTCGATCCAGCAGATCATCATTACGGAGATTCCGTATGAAGTGGTCAAGAGTGAACTCGTCCGCAAGATGGATGAGCTGCGTCTGTCCAGGGATATTGACGGTGTGCTGGATGTGCGTGATGAGAGCGACCGCAGCGGTATGCGGATCGTCGTGGATGTGCGCAAAGACAGCGATGCCAATATGATCCTGAACTATTTCTACAAGAATACGGATCTGCAGATCTACTATAACTACAACAATGTAGCGATCATTGACCGCCGGCCTGTGCAGGTCGGTGTCCTTGGTCTGCTGGATGCGTTTATTGACTTCCGCAGGGAGGTTGTCACAAGAAGAGCACGGTATGAGCTGAACAAGATGGAAGCCCGCTGCCATGTCATTGAAGGTCTGATGAAGGCAGTGTCGATTCTTGATGAGGTCATTGCCATCATCCGGGCATCCAAGGATAAAGCAGATTCCAAAAAAAACCTCATGGAACGGTTTGACTTCGACGAACCGCAGGCAGAGGCAATCGTGTCACTGCGTCTGTACCGTCTGAGCAATACCGATATTCTGCAGCTGCGTCAGGAATTTGCCGAGCTTGTCAATAAGATTGAAGAGACCCGGGCAATCCTGGAAAATCCACATGTGCTGAACAGTGTCATTGTGAAGGAACTGAAGGCCGTCAAGGAAGAATACGGAGATCCCCGCAGAACGAGAATTGAGGACAAGGTGGCGGATATCGTCATTGACCGCAGTTCCATGATCACCAACGAACATGTTGTCGTTACGGTCAGCCGTGACGGTTATGTAAAGCGTGTATCCATGCGCTCCTATGCGGCAAGCGACGGGGCACTGACCGGACGCAAGGAAGGCGATGAAATCATCGGCACCCTTGAGTGCGATACGCTTGATACACTGCTTCTGTTTACTTCCAAGGGCAATTATGCCTACCTTCCGGTCTGGCAGACTGAGGAAGGCAAGTGGAAGGATATGGGTGCGCATCTGAACAAGGTGATCCGCATTGACGGTGATGACAAGATCCGCAGTGCCGTGCTTGTGAAGACGTTTGATACCTACGCCTGGATCATAACGGTATCCTCGCTCGGACAGATCAAGAAGACACCTGTATCGCAGTGGGTCGTACAGCGCAATTCCAGAGTCATGCCTGCCATGAGCATTCCCAAAGGCGGGGAACTCGTTAAAGCGTTTGCGGTGTATCCGGGTGATCAGGTGGCCCTGGTTTCCAGAGACGGTTTCGGCAGCCGCTACAGCATTGATGAAATCCCGGCAACCGGTGTGAAGTCCAAGGGTGTAAAGGCGCTGAATCTTGCCAAGGGCGATGTTCTGGCATCTGCCTGTGCACTGCGTCCGGACAGCACGACGCTGCTGTTTACTACGGCGGCAGGTGCTATGAAGCGGGTCAGGCTGGATGAAGTATGGTTCGGCAGCAGACCTGTCAAAGGCAGTCTGATTGCCAAGCGTGTTAAGACAAATCCGAATATTCTGAATGATGTCAGGGTTGTTTCGCCGTCCGATCAGCTGTGCTTCTATGATCCGGAGGAACAGGTTCTCCGTGCTTCGGAAGTACCGCTCAAGTCCGTGGATACGACATTCTCGAATCCGCTGGTGCTGAAAAAGGGCTGGTATCTTACCCGCGGCATTGAAGAATGCCGGATCATAGACAAACCGGAAGGTATGGAAGAACAGGAAGTGCATGAAGATGTTGAGAAGCTCTCCCTGTTTGATGAGGAGGGCAGGTAATGACACTGTGCAGAGGATGCGGCGCTGTGCTGCAGTATGACAATCCTTCCGCACCGGGATATACACCGAAACAGGGCAGTGCGTACTGCCAGCGGTGTTTCCGGCTGATCCATTATGATGATCTCACCGTATCCATGCGCACCGGCATTGATCCGGATTCCGTACTGGACAGAATCAGACCCATGGATGCTCTGATCCTCTGGGTTGTGGATCTGTTCGACTTTGAAGCCGGTATGATTCCGGGTCTGGCCAGAAAACTCGACGGCAAGGATATCCTGCTGGTATGCACCAAGCGTGATCTTCTGCCGGAAACAGTGAGTCATGAAAAGGTTGCACAGTTTGTCTTCCGCCGTCTGAAGGAATACGGTATTACCGTCAAGGAACTGATCCTTGCCTCCGGCAAAGACAGTACGGGTGTGCAGGATATTATGGAGGCCGTGGACAGACTTGCAAAGGAGCGTCCGACGGTTGTCATGGGCCGGGCGAATTCCGGCAAGAGCACACTGCTGAACAGGATGCTCGGGGAAGCGGTGCTGACCAGTTCGCGCTATCCCGGCACAACCCTGGATTTCAACGAAATTACGATCAACGGCAGACAGTTTGTGGATACACCGGGCATTGAAATCGAAGGCAGTATCCTGATGTGTGCCGAAGAAGCAGATCTCAGGACGATTCTGCCGGCAGCTGCGGTAAAACCGCAGATCTTCCAGATTCACGGAAACCAGACGTTCTTTATCGGCGGTCTGGCAAGAGTTGATATCCGGGCGGGTGCGAAGGCAACAGCTGTGTTCTATATCAGTGAGAAACTCAGACTTCACCGGACTAAAACCGAAAAGGCGGATGAGCTCTGGGAAAAACATTACGGGGAACTGCTGCAGCCGGTGCCGGCGGAACGTGCGTTTGCAGTACAGACGGTAAAGAAGGAATTCCCGAAGGAAGATGCCGTGATTGACGGTCTCGGGTGGCTGTGTGTATCCGGGGATGTCAGCGGTATTACGGTGCACGCGCCGAAGGGCGTCAGTGTGACCTTCAGAAAGGCGATGCTTTGATATGCTTACAGGAAAACAGAAACGGTATCTGCGTTCGCTCGCGCAGACAATGCCTGCCATCTTCCAGATCGGCAAGGACGGACTGAGCGACAATCTGATTGAAAAGACAGACGATGCGCTGCGGGCACGTGAACTGATCAAGATAAGAATGCTGAAGACGATCAGTGCGGATCCCGAAGAGATTGCGTTTGATCTTGCCATGAATACAAAGAGTGAAATTGTACAGATGATCGGTCATACGGTAGTTCTGTACCGCCGTGCAGCAGAACCGAAGATCATCCTGCCGCGATGAGAACAGCTGTACTGACCGGGACATTTGATCCGGTTACCGCTGCGGAGATCACTGCGGCAAGAAAACTGCTGCAGGAGCATAACCTGGACGGTGTCTGGCTGTGTCCAATCGGTGAGGGGATTCTGTCCCTGCAGGAACGGCAGCGTCTTCTGGCTATGGCAGTCAAACCGTGGCGGCATCTGCACACCGGCAGACCTGACGTGGTACCTGTCATGGAGATGGATATCACGGATCGTGCGGATGAGGAACGGGTGCGCGCAGGAGAATTTCTGCGGGCTGCCCAGGGCATTCGCAGGGAACTGGCTGTGTCCGGATACTATCTGGAACAGGTTGTGGATGCCTGCTGCAAACCCCGCCGGGCTGCCCATTCACGCTCAGTGGCGGAAGTATGCCGAAAGCTGGCGCATGCCCATCATCTGGATGAGAAACTGGCATGGCAGGCAGGAATGCTGCATGATGTCACCAAAAAATGGGATGATGATACATCCCGCCGGGTAGTGGAATGCTATTATCCGGAAATGCTCTGTTACAGTCCCAAAGTATGGCACAGCTATACGGCGCCTGTCTTCCTGAAGCAGGTGCTCGGCATCCGTGACCGCAAGTTACTGCATGCCGTTGAATGCCATACCCTGGGCAACGGGAATGCGGATCTTGACCGTATTCTCTATATCGCTGATAAATGTGAACCTCTGCGCGGGTATGATGTGAGTGCTCAGATGAATACGAGCATGGTTTCGCTTAAAGAAGGCGCGCAGATGGTATATGATGAATCCAGGAGATATATCCTGGAAACGGAGGGCTTTGATGTCAAATCTACTGGACCTGACACTGAAAACACTGTCGGATAAACTGGCGGAAAACATCGTTTCGATCGATATGCGCACGGTTACACCGTTCACGGATTACTTTGTGATTGCGACAGCGCGGAATCTGCGTCATGTTGCTTCACTGGCACGTGATGTAATCAAGGCGGCTGAAGAAGAAGGATACAGTCTGCGCATGCAGGAGGGAACGGAAGGAAGTTCCTGGATCCTGGTCGATCTCAGGGATGTGATCGTACATATCTTCACGGAGGATACAAGAGCACAGTACAAGCTTGAGCATCTATGGGGAGATCTGCCGGCTGAACATTATAAGGGATAAAGAAAAGGCGCTGCAGAGCGCCTTTCATTACGGTTTCGGTGTTTCGATCAGACCTTCACCGCCGGCTGTGTAGAGATTGTTCTTGGCCAGCCAGTCTTCCACGTTTTCTGCGGAAAGCGGGGCGGAGACGGAAGATTCGATCGCATTGTCGACGACGATGTTTCCCTGATCGACATGGCAGGTCACAAAGGCCGGATAGGATGAAATGTTCCATTCCTCTTTGAGCCGGTTTGTTTCCATGTTGTTTTCAAGGGAGGAAACATCCACGAATTCAATCAGACTGCTGAGATCGAGGTTGGTATCTCTGGCAACCGTAGGCAGAACCGTATTGACCATATACATACAGTCATCGCTGCCGGCCGTGCAGAAGAAGTAGTAGTGAATCGCTGCCGATCCGCTGTTCAGCGTATAGTCCTTCAGGGAATCATAGGTGATTGCCTGCTCGGTCCAGGGGGTTGATTCAGCTGTGATTTTTTCCGGTTCATTCAGCCGGTAGCCTACCAAAGCAGCACTGTAGAAGACCAGCAGAACAAGACCTGTAAACAGAATTCGTTTTAGCATGTAATTTTCACCTGTCCAAAATTGTATCAGAGGCAGCCTGTCTTTGCAATTCAATCATTATTATGCGGAAACCGGCAATTCCGGGCAATGTGGAAGTTCACAATGACTCATTATCATGTATAATATTACGCGGTGAAAAAGGAGGCTTTCACATGGTAAGAATCAGCGGTACGATTTCACGGGGACTGCGTGCTCCGATCATCCGTGAAGGTGATGATCTCTGCGGCATAGTTGTAGATACTGTATGCAAAGCGGTTGATAACGGAGAGTTTACTCCCTGCGACAGAGATGTTCTTGCAGTAACGGAATCCATTCTGGCCCGTTCCCAGGGTAATTATGCGACAATCGATCAGATTGCGGCAGATGTTCGTGCAAAACTCGGCGGTGAAACAATCGGTGTTATTTTCCCGATTCTCAGCCGTAACCGGTTTGCAATCTGCCTGCGCGGTTTCGCAAGAGGTTCAAAGAAGATTGTTCTGATGCTCAGCTATCCTTCTGATGAAGTGGGCAATCACCTGGTTGATATTGATCTGGTTGATGAAAAAGGCATTAATCCGTATTCTGATGTACTGACACAGGCACAGTTTGAAGAGCTCTTCGGCAAATCCTGCCATCCGTTTACCGGCATGGACTATGTCAATTACTATAAAGAGCTGATTGAAGAAGAGGGCTGTGAAGCGGAAATCATTTTTGCAAATGATGCCCGTGCAGTTCTTCCTTATACAAAGAGAGTGCTTACCTGCGATATTCATACAAGAGCACGTTCCAAGCGTCTGCTCAAGGCGGCCGGTGCTGAGATCGTTCTCGGCATGGATGAGATCCTGACGGCACCTGTTGACGGCAGCGGCTACAACGACAAATTCGGTCTGCTCGGTTCCAACAAGTCCCGTGAAGATGTCGTTAAGCTCTTCCCGGTGCACTGCCAGGAATTCGTTGATGAGGTTGCCCGCAGACTTAAGGAAAGAACAGGCAAAAACATCGAAGTTATGGTTTACGGCGACGGTGCGTTCAAGGATCCCGTCGGCAAGATCTGGGAACTGGCTGACCCGATCGTATCACCGGGTTATACAGCAGGTCTGGAAGGAACACCGAACGAACTGAAGCTGAAGTATCTGGCTGATGATGCCTTCAAGGATCTCAGCGGTGATGCACTTGCGGATGCGATCCGTCAGTCCATCCATGAGAAGGATACACAGCTCAAGGGACAGATGGTTTCCGAAGGAACCACACCGAGAAGACTGACTGACCTGCTCGGATCGCTCTCCGATCTGACCAGCGGTTCCGGTGACAAGGGAACACCGTTCGTATACATCCAGGGTTATTTCGACAATTACACTGACTGATCAGACTGCGGGTCTTATGATATGATCCCACCAAAGTAGACAGTGCAAATATAAGAAGCACTGCCCACGGAGGTGGGATTTTATCATGGGAAGAAAAACGAAATACAGTTACGAGCAGAAAGTACAGGCATGCGAGGATTATTTGAACGGTCGTAAGA
>JAFUCL010000105.1 GCA_017459725.1 Solobacterium sp.
ATGACCACAATGATGGAACAGATTCCTTTCAGATGTAATGAAATCACCCGTATTCCATTACCTGTCAATCTGTTTACTGCGTATGGAGAATATCATTATGGCATTTTCTCATTTATCAACTAATTCTTTGAAAAGAGCGTTATTTTTTCAAATTTCGGATATGCAAATAAACTGTATTGCTTGACAGATTCAGGGCCTCCGCTACATGCTCCACCGAGTTCTTCAGGTTGAAGATACCATGGTTATACAGAATCTCTATAATCCGCTTGTTTTTCAGGGAGGGCAGTACACTTGTGTCGTTCAGAACGCTCTGCCTGACATTCTGAATTTCCCTGTCGATGACATCTTTCTTGTTGTCGGAGAAGACTTCCTTTACATAGGTATCTTCTTTCTCCGGATATGCAAAGGTCTGCAGGAAATCAATCAGAGGTGTATTCAGATAATAATTCATACAAACCAGACCGATCACTCTGTCTCTTTCTCCCCGGATGGCAATTGTTGTGGATTTGGTGGGTTCCCCTTTGGAATTCCTGGTGAAATAGGAAATACTGGTGCAGTCGGGTTCCTCGTTGATCTTGTTCAGCATGGTCAGTGCCAGATTGGTGACCGGTGCTCCGATTGTTCTTCCTGAGTGCTGTTCTCCGTTGATAATCTTGATGATTGACCTGTCCATATCTTCCAGACTGTGCAGAACAATCTCACAGTTTGTACCGAGATAAAGAGCCAGTCCGTCAATCATGGACTTATATGACTCCAGTATTTTTCTGTCTGTTTCCGTTAATTTCATATTCATTCCCTTTATGACTAATTATAACTGAAATTAATTTCAGTCAAGCAGTTACAACCTGCCCTTTACAGTATAAAGCTTCATCAAAAAACTCCCCGGTAGTGATATTCACTTTCCGGAGAGTCTTTCTGCATCTCCTGTCAAATCTTTCTTGCCAGTGCCCATTTGCCGGAACGGAATCTCCAGACAATCAATGCCGTACGGATCATCTGATCTGCCATCAGAGCAATCCACGCACCCCACAGACCGAGATTGAATACATTGACCAGCAGAAGCACTGTAACGGAACGCACCACGAAGACCGTGATGATCATGACGATAGCCGTGAATCTGGTATCACCGGCACCGCGCAGAGCACCGGAGAGAATAAACTGAATGGACTGGATCGGCAGCGTCAGTGCAATCAGCCACAGAATGCCGGAACCTGCCGCGATAACATCAGGGTTGCTGTTGAAAATACCGATGATGCTGCGGTTGAAGACAATAATCAGCACGGAAGCGATTGCGGAAGCCAGTACACCGAGCTTCTCCGTTTCACGCGCATATTTGACCGACATATCCAGACGCCACTTACCGAGACTCTGTCCGGTCAGGGTGGTTGTCGCATTGGCGAATGCCTGGCCCATCATGAAGCTGATGGACTGGATCGACATACATACATTGTGTGTCGCATAGAGGATATCACCGAGGCTTGTCAGTGTTCTTGTGAAGATGATCATACCGCCTCTCATGAAGAGCTGTTCGATCATGGAAGGAATACCGATGTTGATGACATTCTTCATCAGAACATGGTCGTAATGCACTCTCTCACGGAAGCTGAAGTATACATAATGCTTATCCCCGTAGATGTGGATAAACGCCATGATGAAGGCCACTGTCTGACCGATGATTGTAGCCAGGGAAGCACCGACGATACCCATAGCCGGGAATCCGAAGTGTCCGTAGATCATTATGTAGTTGAAGATCAGGTTGACTACGTTTGCGGTTGTGTTGTAGATCAGCGGCGTTCTGGAATCACCGACACCGCGCAGGGCTGCCGTAATCGTAAAGGTCAGCACCATCGGCACAAATCCGTAGAACTGAATGGTCAGATAGCTGACGGCTCTTTCAAACGTCGCATCCGACAGACCGGAACCTGCAAAGAAACGCAGCAGCTGCGGTGCGAAGATAACACCGACAATCATAAAGAACAGACCGAGCAGAGCATTCAGAATCAGTGACTGCTGAAATACTCTGTTGACACGCTCTCTGTCCTGCTGACCGCGGAATCTTGCAATGACGGCCGTAGCACCTACGTTCAGCGCCATCATAATGGTCATTAACATGAACTTCGGCTGCGTGGCGATACCAACCGCCGAAAGACCCATAACACCTTCCTGTCCGGGCATACGGCCGACCATGATCTGGTCTGCCATACCGGTCAGCTGGGTCAGGATCAGCTCCACAAAACTGGGCCATGTAATGGCAATGACATCCCGGCGGATCATGCCGGTAGTTACACCCTCAGGCAGATGTGAACTGTGTCTGATAAACGTTCTTACATCTGTATTTTTATCACCGTACGGCAGATTATCGAGTGCCGTGCGCAGTGTTTTTACATTCTTTTTTTCTGACATGCACTATCCCTCACATTAACATTCTGTCTGTAAACGGCATCAGTTACTGAACCGCACAAAAATTATACCATCGTTATTAAACTAAGTGCGTATTCCCTCCTTTTAAAACCCGTGAATCAAAGCAAGTCAGCGGTTTTCTGACAAGCATTTTTGCATGACAGAAGAAAAAGGATATGCGGTCATCCCGCATATCCGTACTTACCGATTAATTTCCTTTGCCGTGTCCGCCAAAGCCTCCCTGGCCGCCCCATCCGGGCATCTGGCCCTGACCTGGCATCTGACCGGTTCCATCAGGCATCTGGCCCTGTCCGCCCGGCATCATTCCCTGACCACCGAACATACCGCCGCCCATCATGGAGTTGGAGATGGAAGTTACTTCACTGCCGTTGACAATGATCGTACCGCCGTTGAACTCGGAGCCGCCGTCAAAGTCGAAGGCAAACTGTGCCGTAATATTGATGTTTCCTCCGTTGACGATCAGCTTGCCGTTGGAATCCAGCGCATCCGTATCACCTGCAGCCATAACAACCGTAATATCGCCGCCGTTGATTTCCAGAATAACCGGAACAGCTGTGCTCTTATAGGAAGCGTTGATGCCGTCATCGGAAGCGCTGATGGAAACCGTGCCGTCATTGATCTGTACGTATGTTCCTTCAATGCCTTCTGCCGCATTGATCGTGAAGGTGCCGTCATAGATTCTTACATAGGTTGTGCCCTGAATGCCGTCATCCGCAGCCGTGATATCGAAGGTGCCGCCGTAGATGTTGATTTCACCAACCGTGTTATCTTCATCATTCTCACAGTGGATGCCGTCCTTGTCGGAAGTAATCGTAACGTTTCCGTCTGCGATGTTGATGGAGTCGTTTGCCTCAATAGCATCGGACACAGAATCAATCACGATTGTGCCGCCGGTAATCTTCAGATCATCCTTGCAGGTAATGCCGTTGTCTGTCGAAGAGATATTAAGGGTGCCTGTACCGTTGAGTACAAGATCATCCTTGGCAAAGATAACCGCATCCGTATTGGTTTCACCGTCAGCCGTGAATGTACCGCTGACAGTTAATGTATTTTCACTGTCCGCAGTTGTCACAAAGACTTTGTCTGCCGATACAACGTAGATTACAGGACTGTCCGTATTGGTGACCTGCAGACCATCCAGAACCAGCTGTACCTTTGCCTGATCATCCGCTTCCACACGGACCGTGACATCCTCTGCCGTACCGGAAATCACATATACACCTTCAGCAGTGATACTGACATCCTCACCGGATTTCACGGTGATTGTCTGTGCTCCGGAAAGATCTGCTGTCTGTTTCAGATCACGGTCGGTAAATGCATCTCCGTAATCCGCTGATGCTGTTTCCGCAGTGCTTTCCGTATTCTCCGTTACGGTTGTCTGCGGTGTGCTTGTCTTCTCTTCCGTAACCGCCGCTGCCGGTGTTTCGGTTACTTCTGCTGCGGCAGGTGCTGCTGTGTCTTCCGCTTTGGCTGTAATGCCGGCTGTGGCTGCACATCCTGTCAGTGATGCTATCAACAATCCGGACAACAGCGCTGTACTGATCTTGTTTCCAAATGTGTTTTTCATATCGTGCTCACTCCTTTGCTGAACTTTTGTTCATGGCTAAAGAATACGGGTCGAATATGAACTTTATCTGAACAAACCGTGCGGAATAACTGAAAAAAGAGGCTGTAACAGTTGAAAAGCTGTTATAGCCTCTTTTGAATTGGTAAAATGGAGATATGAAAAGTGCTAATCAAGTACTAGCCCTACCTGATCAGCGAACATATTATAATGCTGTTCAGCTGGTTATGCCAATCG
>JAFUCL010000013.1 GCA_017459725.1 Solobacterium sp.
AATTCCTGATTGATCAACATATTCTCTACCTCTTCATAGCCAGAATAGTCCTCTTTCAGGTTTTCGGTGTGCAGTTTATAGTACATCAACTATTTCTTTGAAAAGAGCGTATACAAAAAATAATACTTGGTTTATGCTTGAGCGGTCAACGGTGCTTCCGCAAAACAGCGCATCACTCCCATCATGCATAAAACATTTTGGCAAATGAAGCGATATAAGATATTCTGTATCCGTAATGAACGGAGAAATACGATGAAAACCGATGCTGTGATTTTTGATATTGACGGTACGCTCACGGACAGTACACGTGCCATAGTCTCTTCCTGGAACAGATACCTTGAGACCCTTCCGTATAACCACTGCTTACTGACAGAAGAAAGCGCCGGTGCCCTGATGGGAAGACCGATGGATGACTGGACCAGAGCCGTGCTGCCGGATCTGCCGCTGGATCTTGCCAGGGAGATTACGGAAAAGATGGAAATGCAGGAGAACGAAGAGATACGGACAGACGGTACGGATCTCTATCCCGATGTCAGAGAAACGTTTGAACTCCTGAGCAAAGATTACGATCTCTTTATTCTCTCCAACTGCGGACGCGGATATATTGAAGCCGTGATGGCCTACGCCGGTATCGAGGAATATGTAAAAGGACATATCTGCTTTGGCGACAACAATCTGGATAAACCCGACAATCTGAAGAAACTCATCTCCGACTATGATCTGAAACATCCCGTCTATGTCGGTGATACAGCACGTGATCAGGAATGCTGTGAGATTGCCGGCGTCCCCTTTATCTTTGTGTCCTGGGGATTCGGTGATGTGCCAAATGCGGCATACCGCTGTGATGCCATGAAGGATCTTCCGGGAATCATACCAACGGTGCTCTGAGGTAAAAATAAAGCTATAATAGATGTCTGGATAAGGAGCACACTATGATACTTGAACAGATTGACAAAGAAATACTTGAACTCGGCAGCAGATCCGACCAGGATCTTGACGGCATATATAAAAACATCGACCGCATCTGTCTTCTCAACTCCGACCGCATTCTTTCCGCTTTCATTGAAAACCAGGTCTCTTACTCTGACTTTGCGGACATCAACGGCTACGGCAACTACGATACCGGCAGAGACAAGCTGGAGAAGATGTTCGCAGCAGTGCTCGGCTGTGAGGATGCGCTTGTCAGACCGCATATCATGAGCGGTACCAATGCCCTGTATCTGACCTTCTCAGCCCTTCTCAAGCACGGCGATACGATGATCTCCATTACCGGCACACCGTACGATTCCCTGCAGGAGATGATCGGTCTTTGCGGTTCATCCACCCAATCCCTGAAGGCCAACGGTGTGACCTATGAACAGATCGACCTCAAAGACAATGATTTTGACACAGACGCAATTACCGAAAGACTCAGACGCAGAGATGTCAGGCTGGTGGAAATACAGCGGTCCCGCGGATATTCTTCCAGAGCTTCCCTTTCCATTGAGAAAATCAGCAGGATCATCGCAGCCATCCGCAAGGTCAACACGGATGTCATCATCATGGTGGACAACTGCTACGGTGAACTGGTAGAAGAAAAAGAACCCGGACATGCCGGAGCTGATATCGTTGTCGGTTCGCTCATGAAGAACCTGGGCGGCGGTGTTGCCTCCACCGGCGGTTATATTGCCGGACGCAAAGACCTGATTGCCATGTGTGCAGACAGACTGACGGCACCGGGTCTCGGCAAGGAACAGGGTGCCAATTTCAATCTCAACAATGCCTTCTTCAAAGGACTGTTCATGGCTCCCAAAGCAGTCGCATGCGCGATGAAAACAGCTGTCTTCTCTGCCTACATGATGGAGAAACTCGGCTATAAGAATGTTTCCCCGAAGTACGACGAAACAAGAACCGATATCATCCAGACCGTTGAACTCGGTGACAAGGATACACTGGTCCGCTTTACCCAGGGTTTGCAGGAATCCTCACCTGTCGATTCCTTTGTAAGAGTGCTCCCGGCACCTATGCCAGGTTATCCGTTTGATGAAGTCATGGCATGCGGTGCTTTCACACAGGGAAGCACAATTGAGCTCAGTGCAGACGCGCCGGTCATTCCTCCGTATACGCTCTATATGCAGGGAGGTCTTTCCCTGGAATACGGCAAGCTGTCTGTCATGCTGGCACTGACTAAAGCAAAAAAGACGGAAAGCTAACAGCTTCCCATCTGTCCTCCGTCTACACGGATCACTGAATTGTTGATATACGCGGCATCATCACTGACAAGAAATCTGACCACACGGGCGACCTCTTCGGGCTGCCCGTATCTTTTTAATAAGATCTTTTCGGTTTCCTCTTTCAGGAACTCGTCCGTATACCCTTCCAGTTCCTTTTCGGTGCCGATGAATCCCGGTGCCACCGCATTCACAGTTACATACGGCGCAAACTGCACAGCCAGATTGTGGGTCAGCGAGATCAAAGCAGCCTTGGATGCATCATAATCCAGACACACCGGATAGTAGGTATTGATCCCGTTGGTTGAAGCGATATTCACGATTCTGCCGTATTCCTGTTCCAGCATCTTACGGTATACACGTCTGGCACAGTTATAGGCACCGATTACATTGACATCCAGAACCCGGCGGAAATCATCCGCTGTTTTATTCATAAACAGATCCGGCATATCCACCGCGGCATTGTTGATCAGCACGGATACCGGTCCGAGTTTCTCTTCGATCTCCGTAATCATCCGGTCTGTCTGCTCTTCCGAGGCAACATCCCCTTGTACAACCATACAGCGTACATTGTACGTATGGGTAATCTGCTCACACACCGCCGATGCTTTCTCCGCTGCAGTAAAGTAATGAACGGCTATATCCCAGCCATTGGCAGCCAGTTCCAGTGCAATCGCACTGCCGATCCCTCCGGAGGCACCGGTCACAAGCGCAACTCTGCTCATAGGAAAAAGAAGAGCTGATTAAGCTCTTCCTGAATACGTTCCATCATTCGTATTGACGAGAATCTTTTCACCCTGGTCAATAAACTGCGGAACTCTGATCGACAGACCCGTATTGGTTGTCGCAACCTTTGTCTGTGTTGAAGGTGCGCCCTTGATAGCCGGAGTCGTATCGGCAACTGTCATCTCTACAGTTGACGGCAGTGTAATATCCAGAACCTGACCGTCATACATCATCAGCACTACTTCCAGGCTGTCGATGATGTAGCCCTTCTTTTCTTCGAGATTGGTTTCACTGACTTCATAGGTTTCATATGTGTCACCATCCATGAAGTAATAAACACCATCTGCGCTGTAGGAGAATGTAGCGGCTTTTCTTTCAATGTTAGCAGCTTCGAATTTTGTATTCGCGTTGAAGTTTCTTTCCTGTGTGGAACCTGTTCTCAGGTTCTTCATCTTGGTGGAAAGAATCGCAGCTCCCTTACCGGGTTTTACGTGCTGGAAGTCAAGAACTACCCACGGATCACCGTCGATCAGGAGCGTAAGTCCTGTCTTAAAATCACCAGATTCAATAGCCATAATATTTACCTGCCTTTTTTACATGCAACATTTTAACAAGTTTATGCCCGTATAGCAATCAAAGATTAGAACAGGCTGCTCTGTTCTTCTTTATGAGAGTTGATATACCTGCTCCACTTGATATACCCGTATGTCGTATTCGTGAAGTAACCGAGTTTCAGCACAAGCAGCACATACTGCCCTGCCAGAATATTGATGACAGCTTCCAGGAATGCACAGATATACCAGGCAATCCACTGTTCCCGCAGACGGAAGAAGATAAACAGTCCGTTGGCGATACCCACTGCCGAAGCACAGGCATCCAGATAGATAATCATCAGCTCAAGACTGCGGTTGCCGCCGAAGAAGTCAGTTCTGATGTCAAGACCGCTCATCAGATAACCAACACCCACTGTCCAAAGCACAATGGCAATGATAACAAGCACTTCCTGATAACCCTTCAGTCTTCTGACTTTGGTCAGATCATCATCCGTATCATCCCTGTGTCTTGTCCAGTTAATGAAACTGATGATATCAATCGGCAGCCAGAACACCAGCGTAACCACCATTGTCGCAAAGCGGTACATGAGCACCAGGGACATGACGATTTCCGTAATTTCCACTAATACCGAAACAAGGAAGTTATACCGTGACTGTTTGGAAATCAGCAGTTCACAGAGAATATTCAGGAACGTATCCAGCAGATACAGCAGCATAATCACAATACCGCTGACACCGTTGGCACTCTCCTCCGGGAAGATCACGGATACAATCGTTGCCAGCACCATGATTGACATGAACCAGCACTTCTCGTAAGTTGTAAAGAACCGTGAGAACAGCATCACCACACACAGCGATACCGATAGGATCAGCAATGCATTGCCGAGATTAAATACCGGCATCAGATTGTTTGCGGTTACCTGCCTGTAGTTTTCTCTGATCTCTGCAGCAGACGGATTCTCAACCGGGAAGAACAGCTCCGTTCCCTCTTCGGTCTTGTATGAATACGCAGTGATCGATTCGGCGTCCAGCTTCTCATATTCCTCATACGGATAGGACACAACCATCTGCTTATCGCCGTCACGGTATATGACATCACATACCGTGCTGTCTTCATCGTAGTCTTCCGCATCCGTATCACGGATCATCTCCACGGTACCGGTCGGTGTAAGGGTGCCGGGATCCTTATTGAGTGCAGCTGTGCCTCGTATGAACGAGAATGCCGCAACTATGAGAAACACTGCCAGCAGGACTGTTTCGGCGATCCTGATCCTGCGGTTCGGCTCTATATACTGTTTAATCTTTTCTAGCATAAGCTCAACCTGCTTTCTGTAGCCAACGTGTGCAATTATATCACGTGTGGCCTGCAGGATGAAATGGCAGTTTGATTACATTATGTATCAGCAGAAGAAACTGTCTGTGTCCCCTGCCGTTTGTTCATTTCCCCGCGAATATATGCACCTTAAAACAATATGCCGCATCATATTCTAACGTCTATGCTTCAGGAGCGTATTGACCCATTCATCAATGTCATTATTTCTTTCATCCGGATACCGAGGCACTGCTTCCAGCCTTGATTTTTTGATACCATGCATGTTTTCCCACCAATCCGGAAGGATTCCGCTCATATGTGAAAAAGAACGGCAAGCGCTGCACCAGATCCAGATACCGCCGCGGCGTTCATCATAGCGGTGCATGAAGATATGTCCGGCTTTCTCACCGCAGACAGGACACTGTACAGGAAAATCACTTTCGCTGTCATCCAGTCTGTTCATGATTTCCATGATCCTGTCATTCCCGTCATTCCACATTTGTTTACTGTTTAATATGACGGACAGAAATCTCCCGTCAAAATCATATCCCCATCCGTTCAGCTCATCCCGTGATGAGAACAGTACTTTCGTATAATCCGGCAGGCTGATCCCGTGTTTTGTCAGAATCTTTTCTGCACTGGCAATAATCTCTTCAGATTCTTTTCCGTCCCCGATGACTTTTCCCCCGTATACCATGGCCAGTTCAAATGGTTTGTTCAGCATGTAATTAACTTCATCAGCCGGATCATCTTCAGTTCCGTCTGTTATTCCGGAATACAGAGACCTCAGTTCTGAGAATTCCTCTTCGGTTAAAAATGGTCCCAGTTCTTTACAATCGTATGCATCATATTGAAGAAAAACGTCCGGAATATACGTGCTGTATTCTGCAGCCCAGTCACCCCAGTTCACGGATGTTGCTTTCCACATCTTCCGGGAAAGGAAAGTCCAGTCCCTGTCAGGGTATTCCGAAGCAACAAATGCCTCTGCGCACATAATGACGTATGCCATACGTCCGTTCATTGATACATCTTTGAATCTTGTATCCATAATCCTGTCCCTCGTATTAATGACGAAATTATTACCGGAATCTGTTTACTGTTGATAGTGACTCGAAAATGCCTGATCGGCTTTCGAAAGCTTAATCATTTACCCATCATAGTCAGGAATGAAAACACTATAGTATCCGTTGTTCTGATTGAGTTTCCTTAACAGTCCCATCCCCCTGGCATCAGCTCAGCATTACTTCCCGGCCCGGGTGAGTTTCACGATGGATTCCACGTGCTTTGTGAACGGGAACATATCAACCGGCTGTATCTCTCTGATACGGTATCCCTTCTCCTTGAGTATCCGGCAGTCTCTTGCCTGTGTACGCGGATCACATGCGATATAGACGATGTTCTGACATCCGCTTGCGGCTATTGCATTCAGTGTATTCTCACTGAGACCTGCCCGCGGCGGATCTGCTATGACACAGTCCGGCGTTCCTTCAAGATTCATAAAGAATTCCTCGGCATCCATCGCATAGAACCAGGCATTGCTGACATGATTCTTTCTGGCATTGTATATCGCATCCTTTACTGCTTCCTTGACCGTTTCCACCCCGATCACACCGCCGCAACGCTGTGCCGCAAGCAATGATATCGTACCGATCCCGCAGCATGCATCTACTGCCTGATCCGTCTTCTTCAGCTTTGCCATATCAAGAGCCGTGTTGTACAGACGCTCAGCCTGCACGGGATTCACCTGATAGAAAGAGCGCGTTGAAATACGGAAGGATAGACTTCCGATCTTATCCGTAATATGTCCATCTCCGTAAAGAAGCACTTCTCTGCCGCCCAGCACCATGCTTGTATGCCTGCTGTTGAAATTCAGGGCAATCGTTCTGATCTGCGGGTTTTCCTTTATGAGATCCTTCACGATGGAAGATGATGCAGGAAGCTGCTTGCTGCCGATCACAATCGTCAGAAGCACATCCCCGCTGTGCGCACCGACCCTTACATACGCATGCCGCAGAACTCCCCTGCCGGTATCCTCGTCATACGGTTCAATACGGTACTTCTCTGCCGCTCTGCAGAGTGACGCTATAACACGGTTTGCGGTTTCGTTCTGGATCATGCAGTCATGCTCAAAAATCAGATCATGCGAATTCTCTTCAAACATGCCGGCAGCGATCCTGCCGTCTTCATCTATGCCGAATGTGGCATACACTTTATGCCGGTAATGAAGCGGATTCTCCATTCCCATGACCGGGTTGACCTTACAGCCCGGAAACAGCTTTCTGATGTATTCCTGCTTCTGCTTCAGCTGATCTTCATACGGTATGTCCGTATACTGACAGCCGCCGCAGCGGCCGGAAGAAGCACATTTCAGTATCACAGAATCACCTCCGCCAGTTCATGTACTGTTTTCTCTGTTTTTTCCCTGAGAACTTCATAGGCCTGATGACCGCACGCCACCAGCAGATAGTCTTTAATGCCGAGTTTTTCCGCCGTTTCAAGATCATGCAGCGTATCCCCGAGCAGGAAACATGTGTCCGGATCGATCCCTGATGTTTCCATCCACCTGGACGCGTGCACAGTCTTTGAATACGCCATGTTGTCATCAATGCCGATCAGATCGCTGAAGTATTCCGAAATACCTAGTTTCCGGCACTCATCCTCCAGAGTCATCTGTTCCGTGGCAGAGACGATCACATTCCGGTATCCCTTTGCGCATGATTCGCGTATCTTTTCCAATGCTCCCGGCACCATGCCGCACTCCGCAAACTGCTCATCGTAATACCGGTTGAACTCATCTGAGACTTCCCGGTATGTTTCGTGCTCAAAGGTATAGCCGAGTTTGTGATAGTAATCGATGACAGGAAAACAGAAAAGACGGCGGTATTCCTCCACCGTATAAGATGAATACATACCGCGTCTTTCAAGCATTTTCATTTCGATATCAAAGCACAGCCGGGTATCATCAACGATTGTACCGTTGAAGTCCCAGATCACAACGGAACGCATGAATCAGGCATTCTCCAGATTCTTGAGCCAGAGCGATACAGACGCATCACTCGGCATTCTCCAGTCACCGCGCGGACTCAGCGTAACCGAACCGACCTTCGGTCCGTCCGGAAGACAGCTGCGTTTGAACTGCTGCTGGAAGAAGCGCTTCAGGAATCTCTGTTCTGCCTGACGGATGAATTCCTTGTCCAGCTCCGGATATGCATACATGGCAAATGCCAGGATCTTGTCCGGGGCAAATCCGTAACGCATGAGATAGAACATGAAGAAGTCATTCAGATCGTACTTGCCGATCTTGTCTTCCGTCTTCTGCGCAATCTGTCCGTTGTTGCTCGGCGTAAGCTCCGGAGAGATCGGTGTATCGAGGATAGCCAGCAGCGTATCATGCAGTTCCTGCCTGCCGCAGAAATCCGCATATACCCGGCAGATATACTGCACCAGCGTCTTCGGAATCGAAGCATTCACACCGTACATGGACATATGATCACCGTTGTATGTGCACCAGCCAAGAGCCAGCTCGGAAAGATCTCCCGTTCCTACAACAAGACCGTTTTCCATGTTTGCTGCATCCATCAGGATGTATGTGCGCATTCTGGCCTGGGCGTTTTCATAAGCCGTATCGCTTTCACCGAGATACCGGTTTTCATGACCGATGTCACGCAGATGCATCTCAACGGTCTTTTCAATCGGAACTTCCCTGACTTCAATATCAATGGCCTTCATCAGATTCAGCGCGTTTGTATATGTCAGATCGGATGTGTTGCCGCGGTTGGGCATGGTATATCCGATAATGCGGATATCCGGTACAAGCTTTCTTGCCTCATGGCATACCAGCAGAGCCAGCGTACTGTCGAGACCGCCCGAGATACCGATCACAAGTGTATGAATACCGGTAGCCCGTACACGTGTCGCAAGACCGTTAGCCTGAATCTGCAGGATCCTGCGGCAGCGGTTGATGCGCTCAGCATCATCTGCCGGCACAAACGGATTGCGTCCCACATAGACACCGTTATCCTTCATAGCAGTGCAAAGCTCATCCGTACTGATATCAAGCTTGCCGCAGAGAGGCTGCACGGATACGGGAACCTTCCTGTACCACGAAGCATCATCCGAAGCAAATGTTGTCTGATGGCGTCTGTTGTAGCGGATCTTTTCAACATCGATCACAGCCGTAATGGTCTTCTCTTCAAAGATGCTTTCCTCAAGCAGTGTACCGTTTTCGGCAATCAGTGCATGTCCGCTGAATACCAGGTCCGTGCTGCTTTCACCGGTGCATGAAGATACATACATGTATCCGCAGTAGCATCCTGCACTCTGCATCTTTACCATGTCACGGCGGAATGACTCCTTGCCGATCAGTTCATCCGAAGCAGAGAGATTGACAATAATATCAGCTCCGGCAAGTGCGAGATGTGTGCTCGGCTTGTCCGGAACCCACAGATCTTCGCAGATCTCCGCACCGATCACAGCGCCTGTATATTCATCTTCAAACAGCAGATCAATGCCGAAAGGAATCTCCTCCCCGCCGATCATGACAGTTCTGCCGATGACACTCTTTCCAGGTGTGAACCATCTGGCTTCATAGAATTCACCGTAGTTCGGAATGCATGTCTTGGGAACGATACCGGCAATGCGGCCTTCCGTAATCAGCGCTGCACAGTTATACAGATTGTTCTCAAAGCACAGCGGAAAACCGACTGCTGTGGTCAGTCCATTCAGCTCAGCCGATGCCTCCGCAATCTTCAGCAGTGATTCTTCTGCAGCGGTAAGCAGTGCATCCTGTCCGAACAGATCTGCACAGGTATAACCGGTAACTGAAAGCTCCGGAAATACCAGGATTCCGCAGGAACAGTTTTCCTTCATCAGGCGAATGATCTCGTCTGTGTTATATGCTGTATCACCGACCCGTACGGACGGTACGGCACAGCCGGCTTTAATCATCCGGTTACGCATAGATTCTCCCTTCAAATATAGTCCTTCATACCGCAGAGTTCTTCCGGCACCATGTCCTTCAGTTCATCCTGCAGTCTTCTGATTTCCATCATCTTCGCACGCACCTTACTGGCAGAGGCATTCTTCCATGTATCCGGTGTCTCCACAACGGTCAGTCCGCTGCGCAGTGCGGAAAGATACGGATCACTGCTGATCATTTCCTCAACCGCATCATCTGCCCTTGCCATGACCGCAATACCGAACTCACTGACAATCTCGGGGACATGGAGCCAGATGTGTTCCAGTCCGCTCAGCCAGTCACTGCCGATCAGAAGCTTCAGCTCATATCCCTGTTCACGGAGTTTACAGAGAGTGTTGTATGTGCGCGGCTGTTCAGCCTGTCTGATTTCCAGATCACTGACGATCATCCAGGGATGGTTTGCGGCAATCTTCTGCAGCATTGCATACCGCTCTTCATCGGAAAAGGCATAATCTTTCCCTTCATCCCCTTCAATGTAATGGCGCTTGGAAGGCATGAAAATCACCTTCTCATAACCCAGTTTCTTCCTCACATAATCCGCCAGACCGATATGGGCTGCGGTCGGAGGATTGAATGCACCGCCGTAATACAGCGCACGCATCAAATATTGCCTCCGTGAAGCTTCTTATACATATCCTCACGGCACTCAAATACCTTCGGTGTAAGGTCCACATAGTGCACATGCGGCATCTGCGGACGCAGTTCACTCTCCCAGACCCTGTATTCCAGCTGTTCCTTGATAAATGCCTTCTTGGCCGGAATATCCGGAAGATCAATGCAGAGTTCACCGTTTTTGATATGCGGCACAAGGATGCGTTCAACATGGGTCGGCACAATGGTGCGCTTTCTCTCGAAGGCATCCGGGTCGAGGTTGATTACTTCGATCGGCTTGCCGTCCTCAAATTCCTCATCATCCATGGAAATGATATCGCACTGTCCCTTGCCCTCTTCGTCAAAGACACGCCATGCCATCAGCTTGCCCGGAATAATTGCCTTGGAAGCCGAATCAGAGCACTTCATCTTCGGTGTATATGTACCGTCCTCATTCTTAACGGCCACAAGCTTGTAAACACCGCCGAAGACAGGATCGGTAGCGGATGTGATCAGGTTCTCACCGACACCGTAGGAATCAATTTTGGCACCCTGGAACAGCTCCATATCCGTGATCTTGTTCTCATCCAGTGCATTGGACGCAACGATCTTGACATACGGTTTGCCGGCCGCATCCAGGGCTTTGCGCAGACGCTTGCTCGCTCTGGCAAGGTCACCGGAGTCAATACGGCAGCTCTTGACACGCTTATTGGGATCATCCGGATATTTCGCAATCAGCTCATCATCCAGTTTGATCAGATTCGGCAGACCGCTGGAGAAGATATTGTAGGTATCCAGCAGCAGTGAAACATTATCGGGATATACTTCCGCAAACGCACGGAAAGCATCCATCTCACTCGGGAAGAATTCAATGAAGCTGTGTGCCACAGTACCGACTGCCTTGATATCCGGTCCATACTTCATTTCCGCAAGACAGTTGGCCGTACCGATACAGCCGCCGAGAATGGCCGCATATGCACCGTCATTTCCCGCAGAAGCACCCTGTGCCCTTCTGGTTCCGAACTCCATGACATTGCGCGGTGTATGGTTGGAAAGACCCGAAATACGCGTTGCCTTGGTCGCAATCAGGGAATGGAAATTCATTGTCTGCAGCAGATATGTTTCAATCAGGATTGCACCGACCATATCGCATTCAATACGCACCATCGGCACCTGCGGATAACATACGGTTCCTTCACGCAGACAGTACATGTCACCCTTCCACTTATACGTGCGCAGATACTCGCAGAACTCTTCACTCATGCCCTTATACCGCAGATACTTGAGATCACGGTCGGTGAAATGATAGTTCAGCAGGAACTTGACGAGCTTGTCCTGTCCGCAGCTGATCGCATAACCGAGATTATCGGGATTCTCACGGAAGAACATATCGAATACCATGACGGTGTCTTTGTATCCGTGCAGAAAGAGACAGTTTGCCATTGTGAATTCATAGAAGTCTGTTACCATGGCGGGATTGTCATAATCTTCATCGGGAAGGTATGGTTCCACAGTAATCTTTGACATAATTATTTATCCTCCTGGGTTATTGTTATCTGACAGCTCTGCATGACCGCAAGAGCCGCATCATGTTTATCCGGGAATGTACCGGCACAGGCATCCGCCGCACAGACAATCTCCGTATCAGGCAGCTGCGCTCTTAACATTAAGGCGTTGCTGATGACGCAGATATCCGTGCAGAGACCGCAGAATACCACCTCATCCGGCTCTCTTTCCGCAATCGTACGGACAAGTATATTACTGCCAAATGTAGGCTTCTCTATAATCTCCGCATTTCTGCTTTTCAGCGCTTCTGCCACGGCAGGATGTATCTTCCATCCGTCTGTTCCCTTAATGCAGTGTTCAACAGGAAGATGCCTGCCTTCAAATGTAGAGAGGTATTCCTGCGGATGTGTATCCATGGTTGCATATACCGCATCAAACGACGGATCCGTAATCATGCTGCAGACTTTGGCAACAATTGCCTCTGCTTCTTTGGTGCCGAGTGAGCCGTCTATAAAATCATTCTGCATGTCTATTACAGCAAGTATCTTCATTGTGTTGTCCTCCGGCTTTTAAGAAAAAGAAAGGCATCAGCCAGTCTTTTTCATTCGTCTGTATTTTTTACCGATATTATCTTTCAGAATCTGTTTGACGCTCTCTTTGTCCTTAAGCTCATAATCCTGTTCGATCGTATACTGCTTATGATTCTTGGACTTCTCATCGATTGCCGTCATATATACCGTGAACTTCTTGTCGTTCTCTGCATAATCATATGCTTTGATGTCACTCCAGTTCACCATCTTGCCAAGGTCTGCGACACCGCCGTTTCCCATGCCGTTGCGCTGGAGCAGGAACAGAATAATGCAGAAAATCGTAGCTGCAGCTCTGATATAATCGGCCACCGACTTCATCGCCACCATGGTCAGTACGGCAAGTCCGGCTGCGACCATGAACAGAATACGGCTCGGACTCCACATACGCTCTTTAACCTCAACATATTTGTGGGTACGGATCCAGCCTATGAGCATCCATACACCAAGGGCAAGAAAGATTGCCGTTAACAGATAATTTGAAAACAATTCCATACCATTCTCCCACTTCTTATGCGGTCTATTATACCATGAACACGCATGAATGAATGCTGTTTGCCAAAAAAAGCCCTGCAGTCTGAAACTGCAGGACTCCTGTATTATGCCATCGGCTGGCGGACAGTGATGACATAGTCATTGTCATCCGCATCCACGACAATCGTATGGCCTTCCACATTGGGATCTTCGATGATCTTTTTGGCCACCATTGTTTCGATCGTACGCTGAATATGACGCTTCATCGGTCTAGCACCGAAGGCCTCATCCGAACCGTAATCGATGATACGCTGCTTTGCCCTGTCGGTTACCTCAAGGCTGATATCGCGTGCCGCGAGGCGGGTGCGCAGCTGCTCGAGGAACTTGTTGGCAATCTGCTTCATGACATTGTTGTCAAGGGCATTGAAGACGATGATCTCATCAATACGGTTGATGAATTCAGGCTTGAAGTAGTTGTGCACTTCGGCCTCATAATGCGCGTTTCTGGCAGCTTTATCAGGTTCAAAGGCATACTGTGAACCGAGGTTGCTGGTCATGATGATGATCGTGTTCTTGAAGTCCACGGTAACACCTTTGCTGTCGGTGATACGGCCGTCATCCAGAATCTGCAGCAGGATGTTGAATACATCCGGATGTGCTTTCTCAACCTCATCCAGCAGAACGATGGAATATGGGCTTCTGCGCACTGCTTCCGTCAGCTGTCCGCCTTCATCGTATCCGACATATCCCGGAGGAGCACCGATCAGTCTGGATACACTGAACTTCTCCATATACTCGGACATATCGATACGAACGATTTTGTTTTCATCATCGAACAGCTGCTGTGCCAGAGCCTTTGCCACTTCCGTTTTACCGACACCGGTCGGACCGAGGAAGAGGAATGAACCGAGCGGTCTGTTCTCATCCTGGATCTGTGCTTTTGAACGCATGATGGCATCGGAAACAAGCTCCAGGGCCTGATCCTGTCCCATGACCCTTGCCCGCAGTGCATCCGGAAGATGCAGCAGCTTCTGTCTTTCCGTGCTCATCAGACGGTTGACTTCAATGTGCGTCCACCGGGAAACGATCTTCGCAATCATTTCTTCATCAACAACCTGTGTGATCATACTGTCTTCACGGCCGGCTGCCGGTGATTCAGTAATCTGCTTTTCAAGTGCCGGAATCGTATCATACTTCAGCTTGGCTGCTTTCTCATAATCCGCATCATTCTCAGCCTGGGTCAGCTGCAGTCTTGCCCTTTCCAGTTCAGCCTTGTTCTTCTGCAGATTGTCCAGATCCTTCTTTTCACTCTGCCACTGCGAGAACTTCTTTTCCTTTTCTTCCTTCAGATTGGCAAGTTCCCGTTCAATGTCTTCACGGCGCTCCAGCGTACGCGGATCAGTCTCGCCGTTCAGTGATGTATGCTCGATTTCAAGCGTCATAATTCTGCGGTTGAGCTCATCAAGGTCAGCCGGCATGGAGTCCATCTCTACACGGATGCATGCACATGCTTCATCCACCAGGTCAATAGCCTTATCCGGCAGGAATCTGTCAGTAATGTATCTGTTAGAAAGAACGGCAGCCGCAACGATTGCATCATCACGGATTTCCACACCGTGGTGGCTTTCAAAACGGTCCTTCAGACCACGCAGGATGGAAATCGTATCCTCTACGGTCGGTTCCGCAACCATGATCTTCTGGAAACGTCTCTCCAGGGCTCTGTCCTTTTCGATATACTTCCGGTATTCATCAAACGTTGTTGCACCGATGCACTTCAGTTCACCGCGCGCAAGCATAGGCTTCAGCAGGTTTGCGGCATCCATGGAACCTTCCGTCTTGCCTGCTCCGACAAGGTTATGCAGCTCATCAATGAAGAGAATGATATTGCCGTCTGCCTGTTTCACAGCATTCAGCACACCCTTCAGTCTCTCTTCAAATTCACCGCGGTATTTCGCACCGGCAATCAGGGCACCCATATCAAGCTCAATCAGCTGCTTATCCTTCAGACCGAGCGGTACATCGCCCTTCATAATACGCCAGGCCAGACCTTCTACAATTGCCGTCTTACCGACACCCGGTTCACCGATCAGGACCGGATTGTTTTTAGTTTTACGGGAGAGAATCTCGATCACCCGGCGGATTTCCTCATCTCTGCCGATGACCGGATCGATCTTGCCGTCCTTTACATCCTGTACGAGATCATGTCCGTACTTCTGCAAAGCATCGAGCTGGCCTTCATTGGTTTTTTCATCCATCTTCATACCACCTCTTCTTTCTTCCTCAGCCTTCCGGACATCATTTTCGTTAAATCCGAAACGCTTCATCAGATCATGAACCACAGCGGCTTTCGTCTGCATCAATCCGATCAGGAATGCTCCGCTGCTCATGTAGGTGTCATTCTTTTCACGCATGTAATCAAGGCCTTTGGAATATCCCTCAATCACATAGCGGGAAACATTCGGCTGGCTGTTTCCGGAGGACGACGGCAGTTTCTCCGTGTATCCCCGCACAACCCCAAGCATTGCCTGCTTGTCCGCATTCAGACGGGACCAGATACCATCCAGTCCGCTGTCTTCCAGCATTGCCGCAAGAATATGTTCTGCGCACAGTTCCGTATGATGGTTTTCCTGTGCACTGGTCAGTGCAGACATGATAATTGCCTGCAGCTGTTCGGTCATCTGTTCAACATTCATCCGATCACCTCCCGGCAGCCGGATTACCGGCTGTCTATGATCTGAACTGGTTCAGGAACTTCTGCCAGGCGCTTTCTTTGCCCGGCTTGTTCTGCAGCTCCTGCAGTTCCTTGTAAAGCTGCTTTTCCTTTGCCGTCAGTTTCTTATCTACTTCAATATGCACGGTGCACAGCTGGTCGCCTGCACGTCCGCCTCTGACATCCGGAACACCCTTCTCCTTCAGACGGAAAGTAGTGCCTTCCTGGGTACCGGCCGGAATCTTCATATCCACGGTTCCGTGAATCGTCGGTACGCTGAGGGTTGTGCCGAGCGTTGCATCAACCGCTGTCACAGGGATCTCCAGCAGGATGTTCTTGCCGGAACGTTCAAACTGCTCATGCGGCTGAATTTCAATCTGGATATAGAGGTCGCCGTTGGGACCGCCGTTTACACCGCGTTCGCCCTTCCCGGGTACCCGCAGTCTCTGGCCGGCGTCGATGCCTGCCGGAATCTTGAGCGATACCTTGGTCTTTTTGCGGTTGTATCCTTTGCCGGCACACTTCGGACATACTTTCCGGATCTTCTTACCTGTACCGCGGCAGTCAGGACATACGGACTGCTGCTGGATGTATCCGAAACCCGCCATACGCTGCTGTGTGATGACAGAGCCGCTGCCGTTACATGTCTTACAGGTCTCGATATCACTCGGACTTGCCGCACCCGTACCGTTGCAGTCAGGGCATGTCTCCTCCACATCGAGTTCAATATCTTCGGTCTTGCCGAAACATGCGTCCATGAAGCTGATGGTCATCCGCATCAGACGGTCATCACCCTTCTGCGGACTGTTGGAAGAACGTCTGTATCCGGAGCGTCCGAAGGGATCGCCGCCCATGGAACCGCCGAAGAATGACGAGAATATATCACTGAAATCATCAAATCCGCCGGATGTGAACCCGTTGAAACCGCCGAAGCCACCGGCCTGTGCCTGTCCGTCAACACCCGCAAAGCCGAACTGATCATATGCAGAACGCTTCTGGGAATCACTGAGCACTTCATATGCTTCATTGATTTCCTTGAACTTGTCTGCCGCGTCCGGTGCTTTGTTCACATCGGGATGATATTTCTTTGCAAGAGAGCGATAGGCCTTCTTGATTTCATCTTCGGTGGCAGATTTTGAAACTCCTAATACTTCATAATAATCTCTTTTGTCAGCCATACCGTTCCTGCCTTTCCTGTTTAATCTTCAATACTGCTGATATAGCGCTCAATACCGGCGCCTCCCTGCACTCTGATGCGCGGCAGTGCCAGCAGATCCATGGAAGGATCAATCTTCCCGTATTCCGTGGTAAATGCCAGTTTCGCACCTGCTTCGCTGATAATGGCCTTTGCACTGTCGTTGTAATCCCCGAACGGATAGCAGTAAACGAAGCCGCCGTCCACCGCATCAAACGACATCCTGGTATCCTCAACGCCTTCGGCATGGTCCATGCACAGAATTCTGCCGCCGTGTCCCATTCCGGAACATCCGCCCTGATGGGTCAGGAAACCGTGTGACTGCAGTTCCAGACCGTCTTCGCGCATCTCCCAGAAATCGTAGTTCTGCAGGTTCTGTCCGCCCCATCCCGTAATCAGGAACAATGTTGCATGCATGCCGTGGTCACGGATTACATTGTATGCATACTGATGCACACTGGGATCACCGTCATCGATTGTTATTACAACACTCTTCTGTGGTATTACCGAGCGTCCCTGCATATAGCAGAGGGTTTCCTCCATCGTCAGAGTGCTGTAACCGCTCTGCTGCAGCCAGTCCAGCTGTTCATCCAGCTCATTGACTTCTACAAAGTTGGCATTCTCCCGCACACCGCCGTCCGCTTCACTGTAGAAGAAGTGGTACATCAGCACCGGCAGATTCACCGCTCCCTGAGCCGTGCGCTCACCGCTGCAGGAAACCGTTTCCTCCTGCGGTATATACGCCAGTCTGCCGTTGAAGCGCACCCCGTAACGGGGATCATCCGCACACGGTTCCGCATACACCTCATATGTATCCGCACCGTGTATCTCAGCTGTCTCTTTGCCGCTGAGATCCTGCAGATGGTATGTATCGGCGGTGGTTACCTGCTTGCCAATCGGCTGCAATGCGGTTTCGTGCTTCATCCAGCGGGAGCTTTGCTGAATCTCTGCACCATCTACCGCATACCTGCTGTCATTGATATTCAGGTATTTTCCGGAGGCATCCGCACTGATGTCAATCTCCGCATCTGCCGGAAACATCCCGGCCTGTTCACCGGTTTCCGTAAGGATGGAAGTGCCTGCAGGCACATGCACTTTGTGTCCTGCATATTCACTCCAGTCCTCACTCGCAGCTGTTTCCGCCGGCACGGGAGTTTCCGAAGACTCCGCTGGACGGACACCCGGATCACCGGCAGAACATGCCGTTAGAAGACAAATTCCCAGAATTGCTCCCAGGAATTGTCTTGTATATGCTGTTTTAGTTTGTCTCGCTGAAGTCAGCATCTACAACATCGGAGTCACTGCCGGATGCGGAAGAGCTCTGGTTCTGGGCACCCGCATTCTGATACATCTGCTGGGCCATATCATTGGCAGCTTTCTCAAGTGCATCAAGTTTTGTCTTGAGTGTATCCATATCATTGTCATCGATTGCCTTCTGCAGCTCATCACGAAGCTTCTGTACTTCCGCCTTCTGCTCAGGGGAGACATTCGCATTCTCGTTCTTGAGTGTTTCATCGATCTGGTTGATGAATACTTCAGCTCTGTTGCGTGTTTCGATATCCTGTTTCTTCTTGTCGTCTTCAGCCTTGTGTGCTTCCGCTTCCCTGATCATTCTCTCGATTTCATCATCGGAGAGACCTGAGGAGTTCGTAATTGTAATGGACTGTTTCTTGTTCGTGCCCTTATCAATTGCGGAAACGTTGACGATACCGTTGGCATCGATATCAAATGTAACTTCAATCTGCGGTACACCTCTTCTTGCCGGAGCAATACCGTCAAGCTGGAAGTTGCCGAGGGTCTTGTTGTCGGCAGCGCTTGCACGCTCACCCTGCAGTACATGGATATCTACAGCCGGCTGGTTATCGGCAGCGGTTGTGAAGATCTGAGACTTCTTGGTAGGAATCGTTGTATTACGCGGGATCAGTGTGGTCATAACACCGCCCATTGTTTCAATACCGAGGGACAGCGGTGTGACATCAAGCAGAAGCACATCATGTACGTCACCTGCGAGAACACCACCCTGGATTGCAGCACCGAGGGCTACGCATTCATCCGGGTTAACGCTCTTGTTCGGCTCTTTGCCGAGTTCTTTTCTGACTGCTTCCTGAACAGCCGGGATTCTGGTGGAACCGCCGACCAGCAGGACTGCGTCAAGATCGCCTGCAGACAGCTTGGCATCCTGCAGAGCCTGTCTTACCGGCACCATTGTCTTATCAACAAGGAACTTTGTCAGACGGTCGAATTCAGCTCTTGTCAGTCTTGTTTCAAGGTTGAGAGCACCTGCACCGTTGGGATCCGGGCAGATGAACGGCAGCTGGATTTCTGCTTCCATCATGCCGGAGAGGTCTTTCTTGGCCTTTTCAGCCGCATCCTTCAGACGCTGCAGAATCATACGGTCGGACTTCAGGTCAACACCGTGTTCCTTCTTGAAGTTGTCATTCAGCCAGTCAATGATCACGTTATCAAAGTCATCACCGCCGAGCTGTGTATCACCGGCTGTACTCAGAACTTCGAATGTACCGTCATCGATTTCCAGAATGGAGACATCGAATGTACCGCCGCCGAGGTCATATACCAGGATCTTCTGATCTGCTTTGTTGTTGTCAATACCGAAGGCAAGTGCAGAGGCAGTCGGTTCGTTGATAATACGGACAACATCCAGTCCTGCAATTCTGCCGGCGTCCTTGGTTGCCTGACGCTGTGCATCGTTGAAGTATGCCGGAACGGTAATCACAGCCTTCTCGACCTTCTCACCCAGATAGTCTTCCGCATAGTCCTTCAGATATGTCAGGATCATTGCGGAGATTTCCTGCGGTGTGTATTCCTTGCCGTCAAGGGTTACTTTCTGATCTGTGCCCATCTTTCTCTTGATGGAATATACAGTGTCCTTGTTGGTGATCATCTGTCTCTTTGCAGCATCACCTACAACACGCTCACCGTTCTTGAATGACACAACGGACGGTGTTGTACGGTTTCCTTCAGGGTTTGTAATAACTTTGGCGTCTTTGCCTTCCATGACTGCAACACAGCTGTTGGTTGTACCAAGATCAATTCCGATAATCTTACTCATTTCATCTACCTCCCGAGCTATTCGCTCACTTTAACCATGGCTGCCCGGAGCAGTCGGTCCTTCAGTTTATATCCTTTCTGCAGTACCTGCAGATTCATACCGGGTTCAACCCCGTCGCAGTGCTCACTGAGCATTGCCTGATGCCAGTTCGGATCAAACGGCTGGTTCAGGGCTTCAATTTCCTGTACACCTTCCCTGTTCAGCGCATTGAGCAGCTGGCGGTACACCATCTCGAATCCCTTGCGGTAATTCGCATCGGTGTCATCCTTGACTTCAATTGCCAGAGCTCTTTCACAGTTGTCCAGCACAGGCAGAATCTCTGCCGCAAAGTCACGGATTTTGTATTTATCTCTCTGTTCGAATTCAGCGTTCAGTCGTTTCTTGATGTTTTCGGTGTCGGCGTAAGCTCTGGCGTAGGCATTCTTCAGTTCACTGACATTTCCTTCCAGCTCTTCAATCTTCTGCTTCAGAGCTTCGATCTCAGCGTCCTTTTCCTTCAGCGCGTCTTTCTTGCCGCTGTGTTTGCCGTGCTTCTGTTCTTTTTCCGGTTCTTCACCTTCGGCAGTTTCTTCAGGCTTCTCTGTTTCTTCCGCAGGGATTTCTTCTGCCATTTCCTCTGCTGTCTTTTCTTCGGTCATTTCTTCTCATCACCACCCTGTGCGTTATACATTTTCTCGATCATGCGTGCCACATAATCAAGCATGCTCACGACCCGGTCGTAATTCATACGGCTCGGTCCTACAACAACCAGCTGTCCGGAATCGTGATCATTGACTCTGAATGTGCTTCTGACAATTGCCACATCATTGAGCCATGTCAGTTCAGCACCCTTTGTCGTACGCACCGCAACGGCTGTTTCGCTGGAATCAAGGTCACGCCATACACTGGCATTGTCCAGCATGGACATCAGCTTCTTGAGTTTTGATATATCCTCGAACTCAGGCTGATATAACATGCGGTCACGGCCGCTGAAATATACGTTTTCATTGGCGAACCGGACAAATGCCTGCACAAACGCGGCGAACAGTGTCTCATGCTGGTTGACAACACTGACAAACACAGGTTTCAGATCATTCATCCTGTCAGCCAGTTCTGTCAGCGGCACTCCGCTCAGTTTTGCATTCAGAATCTCGGTACAGGTTTCAATATCACTTGCACTCACATCGGCATCAAAGTGGAAGTTCCTGGTTTCCGTATGACCCGAATCCGTAATGAATACACATACGGCATTGCGGTCATCCAGCGGGAATACCTTGATGTGCGCCATACGCTGGTTGGAAGAATCGGGGCCGATGGCTCCGGTTGTCATATTCGTCATTTCTGAAAGAATACGGCAGCTTTCCTGGATGGCATCCTCCATGTTCATATTCACGGCGGTAAATGCATCACGGATTGCGACTTCCATGCGCTTGTCCAGTGACGACTCGCTGAGCATGTTCTCACAGTAGAACTTGTATCCCTGTGTGCTCGGAATGCGGCCGCTGGAAGTATGGGTCTTCTCGAGATAGCCCATTTCTTCAAGAACCTGCATATCGTTGCGGATCGTAGCACTCGAATACGGCAGATGGTATCTTACCTGGAGTGTCTTGGAGCCTACCGGTTCAGCAGTCCGAATGTATTCATCAACGATGGCTTTGAATATTTCAATACGTCTCGGTGTCAGCATCTCACTCGCCTCCTTTAGCATTCAGCTCCTCCGACTGCTAACAGTATAAACCTACGATTTAGCACTGTCAATCAAAGTGTGCTAAAAATTATGCCATATCAGAAAAAAGCAGAGATCGTTCCCTGCTTCTGTCCCTGTATATACGGTAATTTGTTATTCTGCCCTGGCTGTGATGCTCTGCACGGACTCCATGCGGATCAGCTTGTCCCTGGCGCCCTTAGCACTTTCCACCCGTACCAGCATCCATTCCTCATCCGCATCTAGAATCGTATTGGAACCGTGTGCGGTATTTCCGTAACTGATAATATCAGAATCCTCATGATCCTCACGGAAACTGATCTCCACATGTCTGCCGATGCAGTCACGCGCCGCTTTAAGCATGGCCTGTCTGTCTTCGTGGTAGCCGGTGCCGTTCATTGCTGTCAGTTCTCTTTCCAGCTTTGCGATTCTTTTCTTCAGAGCGGATGTCTCCAGATACGCAAGAAGACCGAAGATACCGAATACAAATCCAATATATTCCATTATTCCGCCTCCTCCGTGAATTCAATCGACAGCACCGAAGACACCGGAATCAGTTTCTCAATGGTTCCTTTCTTTGTCTGTGCTTCGACCTTCATCCAACTGCCGGCAAACTCCACGATTCTGCATTTCACATCGTAGAGATCAACATCCGCCTCGCCGTCAAAGAAACTGAATTTAACGGTTCTTCCTTCCGCACTGCGCAGAAGCGCTCCGACAGCCCCGTGTGATACCGCTGTATCATCCTTGACATCATCCTTGAGCAGATAATCACAGCTGACTCCGAGTATATCCGCAATATCACTGATTTTGGCTATGTCCGGCAGTACTGTGCCTGCTTCCCACCGGCTGACGGTCTGTCTGCTCACACAGAGTCTTTCCGCAAAGGCAGTCTGTGTAATGCCGCGGTCTCTTCTCTTTTCCGCAATCTTTCTTCCGAGTTCATTCATATACGTTGTTACCTCCGCTGCGATTTCATAGTAGCCGCAGAATCCCGTCCCTGACAAGAAACCGGTATGCGCATTGTGTAACATGACAGTTTACATTTTACCTTTTTTCCCTGAATCGATGCACCGGGCAAAGAAAAACACGGACTTTTCATCCGTGCATCTCTGTCTTTACAGATTTTTGCCGGTCAGGGCATCTTCTACCCTGCGAACGATCACTGAAGGAATAAACGGCGAGATATCACCGTCATTCAGGGCAATTTCCTTAACGGTTGAAGAACTCAGGAACGAATACTCCGGTTTGGCAATGAAGAACATCGTCTCAATTTCACCGTCCAGCGTCATATTCGCAGTCGCCTGCTGCAGTTCATATTCATAGTCCGTAACAGCACGGATACCGCGGAGAATAACCCCTGCCCCGATCTTTCTGGCATAGTTTACGGTAAGGCCGCTGCCGATCTCAACGCGGATATTGTCATGATGTTCAAGCAGTTCAAGACTCTTTTCAATCATTTCCTTGCGTTCGGTCTCGGAGAAAGTGCACTTCTTGCGGGGATTGTGCATGATCAGAACAATAACTTTCTCAAACATGCGGGAAGCCCGCTCAATGACATCGAGGTGACCGTTGGTAATCGGGTCAAATGTACCGGGATAACAAGCAATCATTTCTATTCTTTCCTTTCACACCTGTAATAGGATATTTTGGAGATTCCGTATACTGCTTCCTTATATAAGATAAAGAGACCGACCTGTGCCTCGCACTGATCCTCCTTTAAAGACTCAATCACTACCCTGCCGCCGTCACTGACAAGATCTGCTTCATCAAGCTTCCGCAGGATCTCCATGTTGTGCTGTTTCCGGTAAGGCGGATCAAGATAGACAAGATCGAATTTTGCGCCTTCTTTACGCAATAGATTCAGGGCACTGTTGTCTGCCATATTCAGCACCCGGCAGTACTGCTCTGCTTTAAGCAAAGCAATATTCTCTCTGATCACTTCTGCCGCAGCCCGGTTCCGGTCACAGAACACCGCAAAATCCATACCTCTGCTCAGCGCTTCCAGACCGCAGGCACCGCTGCCCGCATACAGATCCAGCACCGCACCGCCGTCAAAGAAACCGCCCAGTGAAGAGAATACCGCTTCCCGCACTTTATCGAGTGTGGGTCTGGTACTGTCGGAATCCAGCGTCTTTATCCGCCGTGAAGCATATTCACCGGCTACGATTCTCATTCAAACTCTCCCATTTTGTAACGCATAATGACCGCCTGGGCAATACCGATCGCACCCATAATGGACATCGTGGAACTGCCGCCGGCACTGATCATCAGCAGCGGTACACCGGTCAGCGGAATCAGTCCGGTAACGCCGCCGACATTGAACAGCACATGAATCACGATATATGTCGCAACCCCGATCAGTATGATCTTGCCCTTTTCACTCTTCATGCGGAAAGCATACCGGAACAGGGAAACGATGATGATCATATACGGAACAAACACCAGCATAAAGCCGACAACGCCGAGTTCTTCAACGATAATGGCCAGAATGAAGTCCGTATTGGCCGCCGGGAATCTGGTATATTTACGCACACTGTTGCCGAAACCGAGGCCTGTCCAGCCGCCGGTAGCGAACGAGACAAGACCGTTGACCAGCTGATAACCTGTATTGTACTGATCGGTAAACGGGTTCACGGCACTGAAAATACGGTTGATCTGATAATCCTGCAGCGGCAGCAGACGGATCAGTCCTTCACCGAGCGGCGAAAGCAGGAAAATCGCAGCAGCGACACCGAGATAGAACAGTGTTGCCATCGTTCTCTGGAAACGGCGCAGCTGGGGATGGGACGGTATCTCAATGCACACAAAACCGACCATCAGCATAACCGCCATGGAACCGAGGTCTCTCTGGAACACCAGAACGATAATCATGTATAAACCAATGATATTCACCGGTCTTTTCCAGATATCCGGTCCGTGCTTAAAGCGTCTTTTGACATCACCCGTATATGCCGCAACGATCAGAATAATCATTGTCTTGGCAAATTCGGAAGGCTGAATGGAAATATCCACCGAAGCCAGCGGCAGACGGATCCAGGCACGCGAACCGCCGGCAGCCGGGAAGAAGCACGCCGCCACCAGCATGCCGCCGATAATCAGCACCCATGTACCGAATGTAGGTCCGGTCAGGAACGCCAGCGTAAACCGTCTGGCCAGCAGATTCATGGCATAGTAACCTGCCGCAAGGAAGACAATCTGCTTGATCAGAGTAAACGGCAGATAGATCGGTGAATCCACGGCAATACCCATGGAGGCACTCGCAATCATCAGCAGACCGAAAACCGCCAGAACGGCAACCGATATGTTGATCCACGGGTCCGTGCCTTTGGGCATCGTTATCGAAAACCGCGGCTTTGTTTTGTTTTTTTCAGGCATCCCTGCCGTCTGTTCCATAGTCGTCATAGTATAAGAATTTTACCACATGCCGGCCTTCACTGCCGTATTTTCTGTCAATTTCAGTTATTGTTTTGCCTTTACTTTATTCTGTTTGTGCAATACAATTACTCCGCGAGGAAAGTTTATGCTTATTAACAATGACACGATCATAAAAGACACAGACCCGCTGATCCGCAGAAAATCAGCGCCTGTTGATCTTCCCCTTTCTGCAGAAGATGAAACTCTGCTCAGGGAAATGCTGAAATATGTTGAAGATTCAACCGACCCGGAAAAAGCCGAAGCCATGAATCTGCGTCCTGCCGTTGGCATCAGTGCCATTCAGGTGGGCGTACCGAAACAGCTGACAGCTGTAGTGGTCAATGATATTGATAAAGACGGCAATGAAGTCTGTTATAAGTATATGCTTGCCAATCCGAAGATTGTTTCCAGTTCCGTGCAGAAAGCATACCTGGAAAGCGGTGAAGGCTGCCTTTCCGTCGCCGAAGAACATCAGGGTTACGTCGTGCGCAGCGCCAGAGTGACTGTCAAAGGCTTTGATCTTGTCACCGGCACCGATATTTCCATCCGTGCCCGCGGCTATCTGGCCATCGTCCTGCAGCACGAGCTGGATCATTTCAGCGGTACACTGTTCTATGACCATATAGACAGTAAAGATCCGTTCCCGCAGATTGAAAACGCACAGGTAATCTGATTGTTATTTGTAAACCTTATGGTATAATTTTGCTATAAGTTTCTTTTATAGTTTCTTAGAAAGAGGTGCTACGTATAATGAGAGAAAACGGACCCGGTACAAAAACAGGCCGGGCAGTGCGTTATTCGCGTGTCCCTGAGCCGGATTTCGACAAAAATACAATCAACCGCAGCACCGACACACTCGTTTATGCCCTTGGTGGCCTGGGAGAAGTCGGCAAAAACATGTACTGCATCGAGCATGATGATGAAATCATCATCATTGACTGCGGTGTTCTTTTCCCTGAGGAATCCCTGCTGGGAGTAGACTATGTCATTCCTGACTATACACATCTGGTCAAGAACCAGGGCAAGATCAAAGCCCTCATAATCACCCACGGTCATGAAGACCATATCGGCGGAATCCCCTTCTTCCTGCAGTCGGTCCGTCTCAAGCAGATCTACGCGCCGCGTTTTGCCAAAGCGCTGATCGAAAAGAAGCTTGAGGAGCACCGGATGACCCGCGGCGTCAAAGTTACGGAAATCAATGAAGAAAGCCGGGTTCATACAAAGCATTTTGATGTCGGTTTCTACAACACGATTCATTCCTTCCCGGACTCCCTCGGCGTGCTGATCAACACCCCGAACGGCAGAATCGTTGAAACAGGCGACTACAAATTTGACTTTACCCCGATTGGTGAGCGTTCCGATTATCAGAGAATGGCCTATATCGGCCAGATCGGTGTATCCCTGCTCATGAGTGATTCCACCAACTCCGGTGTCGAAGGATTCTCCATCTCCGAGAAACGGGTTGCGGCTTCCATTGTCGAACAGATGCGCAAAACACCCGGACGTCTTCTGGTTTCTACCTTTGCGTCCAATGTTCTGCGTCTCAACCAGATCCTTGAAGCAGCTGTGGCATGCGGCAGAAAAGTCGCTGTCTTCGGCCGTTCCATGGAAAACGGTGTCGATATCGGCAGACGCATGGGTGTGATCAATATTGCGGATGAACACTTCATCACCGGCAATGAGCTGAATACCCTGCCGGCCAACAAGATCTGCATTGTCTGCACCGGCAGCCAGGGTGAACCGATGGCCGCCCTCAGCAGAATTGCCAACGGAACCCACAAGTTCCTGAAGATCATTCCCGGTGATACGGTTATCTTCTCTTCGAATCCGATCCCCGGAAACGGATCCAGTGTCAATGCGGTTGTCAACAAACTTACCCGCATCGGTGCCAACGTCATCGTAAATTCGGCCCTCACCTCCCTGCATACAACTGGACATGCGCCGAAGGAAGAACAGAAGCTGATGCTGAACCTGATCCAGCCAAAGTACTTTATGCCGATCCATGGTGAGCACAAGATGCTTGTGCAGCATTCCAATACGGCACAGCAGTGCGGCATTCCCGAAGACCACTGTCTCATATGCGCAAACGGCGATATCGTCGTTCTGCGTGAAGGTGAATGCTTCATCGGCAATGAGCGTGTCGAAACCGATGCTATCTACGTTGACGGAAATGACGCTTCCGGTCTGTCCACATCCGTTATCAAGGACAGACAGATCCTTGCCAACAACGGTCTTGTCGCTGTCATCGTGACCATTGACTCACGCTATAACAAGATTCTCTGCCGGCCGAGCATTGTCTCCCGCGGCTTTGTCTACATCAAGGATTCCCAGACCCTTCTCAAGGAAGCGGAACTTGTTGTATACGATGCCCTGCGCAAGAAGATGCAGCAGCGCACTACCTTCGGTGATCTGAAGAACTGCATTCGTTCTTCACTTGAACCGTTCCTGTATCAGCGCACCAGCCGGAACCCGATCGTCATTCCTGTCATTCTGAACCAGAAGGCGGCGATTGCGGAGATCCAGGCAAAGACCGGCGCCAGACGTTAAACACTCACGAAACGGCATGCGAATGCCGTTTTCTTTATGCCCGCAAAATCGAGTAGGAGGGAGTGATTAGCTCCCGTCCTCTCACAGCACCGTGCGTACGGGTCCGTACACGGCGCTTCCAATACTTAGAACATAAACTGCAGTTGAACCGGATAAGAATGAATACGCTCGTAGGCTTTGATCAA
>JAFUCL010000106.1 GCA_017459725.1 Solobacterium sp.
GGATCGACCGGGACTGATCGATCCTTTGAACTACTATCTGAGTAATTCGTGCTGACAATACAGATGTAGCGCCGTATACGAGATCCGTACGTACGGTGCAACGGGAGGGGCGGGACTAATAATCCCCCTCTACCCTATTTTCGGGAGACTTTACGGTACGCCCGCGCATATTCGGTTATAATGTAAGCGTTCAGAGAGGTATAAGTATGAAAAATGCGATTGTGATGGCGGCCGGCAAGGGAACCCGTATGCATTCGGATCTTCCCAAGGTTCTGCATGAAGTCTGCGGTATGCCGATGGCGGAGATGATTGTGCATCAGCTGAAGAAGGCAGGTGCGGAGAGAATCGTAACCATCACGGGTTACGGTCATGAGCAGGTGGAGAAGGCACTGGCAGGCCAGTGTGAATTCGCTCTGCAGGAGCCGCAGCTCGGTACGGGCCATGCGGTTATGCAGGCAAAGCAGCTGGAAGGTGAAAAGGGCCTGACGGTTGTGGCAAACGGTGACTGTCCCGGTGTCCGTGCGGAAACCTATGCAAAGCTGTATGAAATCGGCAAAGATGCAGATATGGCGGTGCTGACGGTCGTTGTGGAGGATGCGGCATCCTACGGCAGAATTGTCCGTGACAGTGAAGGCAATGTTGAAAAGATCGTTGAGTTCAAGGACTGCAATGAAGAGCAGAAGAAGATCCGGGAAGTCAACACAGGCATCTATGTATTTAATAATGAAGCACTGTTTGAAGGTCTGAAGGACCTGAAGGACAACAATGCCCAGCATGAGTATTACATTACCGATCTGATTGAGATCCTGCGCGGCAAAGGCAAAGTGGTTAAAGCCGTAACAACCGATGATGCGGAGGAAGTGCAGGGTGTCAATGACAATTACGAACTGGCAAAGGCCGGCAAAACACTGCAGAAGAGAATCAATGCGGCGTGGATGAAGAGCGGTGTCGGTATCGTGGATCCGGATACGGCATACATCGGACCGGAGGTAACATTCGGTAAAGATGTTGTCGTAGAACCGAATACCAGACTGTACGGAAAATGCGAAATCGGATCACGGTGCAGAATCGGCTCCGAAACAACGCTCAGAAATACGGTTATGGAAGACGGTTCGTGTGTGGATGCGTGCCGGATAGAGAACAGTACGGTCAAAGCCGGACAGACAATTAAACCTTATTCGCACATAGTTGGTAATGTTGTGGTAGAATAGACACGCTAAAAACTAAATTTAGTGGGTAACAGGGAGGATAACCGCATGGTTAAGGAAACAGCCATCTTTGCATTAACATCCAGCGTGGACCTTGCGCAGCAGATCTGTGACGAACTGGATCTTCCGCTTGGAAAGATCAAAGTCAATCATTTTGCCGACGGAGAAATTCTGGTCACGCCCCAGGAGACTGTCCGTGGAAAGTCAGTATTCGTTATTCAGTCAACATGTCCCCCGGTAACAGAACGCCTGATGGAAGTGCTCGTCTGCATCGATGCGCTGAAGCGTGCCAGTGCTGGTGAGATCAATGTCATCATGCCGTACTACGGATATGCCCGTCAGGACCGCAAGGCAGAACCCAGACAGCCGATCACGGCAAAGCTGGTTGCGGATATGATCATTACGGCAGGTGCTGACCGTATCATTACGGTTGACCTGCATGCCGCTCAGATCCAGGGTTACTTCAATATCCCGACCGATGACCTGACTGCAGTTCCTCTGCTGGGAAGTTATTTCCTCAAAAAAACCGATATCGATCTTGAAGATGTGGTTGTGGTATCTCCCGACCACGGCGGAGTTGTCAGAGCAAGAAGACTGGCAGAAATCTTCAACGCTCCGATCGCTATCGTTGACAAGCGCCGTCCGAGACCGAACGAAGTTGAAGCACAGAGCATTATAGGTGATGTCGAAGGCAAGATCTGCATCGTTGTGGATGATATTGTTGATACAGCAGGTTCCCTGTGTGCAGCCTGCAAGATGATCAAGGAGCACGGTGCAGCCAAGGTATATGCGGCAGTCACACACGGTGTACTGTCCAAGGATGCAGTGGACAAGATTGAAGCTTCCACGATTGAGAAGCTCATTCTCTCCGATACCATCCCGCTGAGTCCGGAGCAGAAAGCAAAGACAACAAAGATCGAGCAGCTTTCCATCAGTGATATGCTGGCGGAAACAATCGCTGCTATCTGCAACCATACATCTGTCTCCCGTGTATACGACAGATACGAAAAGAAAAAGCTGAAGTAAGTGAAAGAATCAGGTGCATACGCATCTGATTTTTTTGCAGAAAACAGATTGTTTCAGTGCAGAAACTGGAAATAACCTCTTCCGGTGAACGGATATAATCTGATTAACACAGAAGGAGAGTGCACACATGACAAAAGAACTTACAAAGCTGTACCCGATGGTCCAGTTTAAAAAGGATACATGGGAGATTGATGAGTTTGACTGCGCCAGTATGTTTCTGCTGATCGGTACGGAGAAGGCGATGCTGATAGACTGCGGCATGGGAATCGGCGATCTGCGCGGGGCAGTGGAGATGATCACTGATAAACCGCTGATTGTTGTCATCAGCCACGGACATGTGGATCATACCGCCAATGCACGTCAGTTTGAGGAAATCTGGATCAATCCGGCAGACAAGGATGTACCGATGCCTGATTCGCTTGAGAGAAGACGCTGGGATACACTCCGTATTGCCAGACGGCAGAAGGGATGCTTTGACGGCATCTATAAGATGTTCAGGCTGTATCCGTATGACATTAATGTGGATCTGCGTGAGGATGACAGTCCGATGCCGGTGATTCACGAAATGACGGACGGTATGCAGTTTGATCTGGGCGGCGGCCGAATTGTTACGGCATATGACTGTCCGGGACATTCTCCCGGAGAGATGGTTTTCCTGGACTCGGCAACACGCACGCTGTTTGCGGGTGATGCGGTGAATTACAATCTCGGTGTAGGCAGGGTTCCTCTGGAAACAACGCTGCGGTATATGAAGCGTCTGCAGGCAATGGGAGATCAGTATGACGGCATTTACAACGGACATCATGATTTCCGTCCGCTGGGTGCACCGCTGGATGACGACTGTCTGCCGACGATTATCGAGATAATGGAGGATGTGCTGGCCGGACATATGAATGAATGTCAAGTGCCGGATTTCTGGGGACAGGATGTGATTCTCACGGCAGAAAAACCGGTTCCGGAGCCGGGCAGACCCAAACGGGTCATGCTCAGAAAAGGAAGAAACTTCCTTGCGATTAATCCGGACAATCTGTACGAAAACAAACAGTAAAACAGGCGGGAATGATCCCGCTTTTCATTACCGGCTGCGGCAGAGGTTTTTTCACGAAATGTTCATGAATTCGTATATACTATAAGCATATAAACAGCTGTATACATCAGTATTTAAGGAGGTGTTATACCTATGTCAGAAGAAGAAAAGAAAAAGCGCCCGCAGGGCAGAAAAAGAGGCGCCGTTACCGGTTCCGGTAAAGTAACCAAGAGAGATGAAGTTGAAGGTTCAAAGGATAAGCCGGGCGGAAACGCTGATTACAGTGAAAGACCGTCCATCGGCGGAAACCGTCAGGAACCCCAGGGATCAGACCGCGGACTGCTCGGTGATGCACTGATGGGTGCTGCCAAGCAGGCAATGCAGCAGCAGGCCAAACAGAACGCCCATGGCGGAGCACAGCAGAATATGTTTGCACAGAATAAACGTCCGTCTAATACGGGAGGCAGTTCCCAGCAGGTTCCTTTCGGATCTTCATCCGGAGGAAGCAGCAGACGCGGCGGAGGCGGCAAACTGCTGAAAATCATTATTCTTCTGGTATGCATCTTCCTGCTGGTCAGCTGTCTGATGAGCACACTGTCCTCCGGCAGTTCTTCCGGATATACGCAGCCGGCCGCAACACCTGTGCCGACCCAGCAGACAGCCGCAACACCCAAACCTACACCTACACCTACCCCGGCACCGGCCGCAACGCCTGCGCCTACTTCACCGGCAGCCACCAGTCTTGCCGGAACGTTCCATGCGCCGCAGACACAATATGTGAATACGGACTCCACCAATTTGAATACAGCAGTGGCAAGCGGTATCCGTGAGAAGTTCACATCGCTCAAGGGCAACGGACAGGATGTCGCAACCGTACTTGTTTATATGTGCGGTACTGACCTTGAAAGCAAATACGGCATGGGCACCAACGACCTGATGGAAATGGTGCAGGCTAACCTGGCAGACAATGTAAACGTAATCGTTGAAACAGGCGGAACCCAGACATGGCAGAACCAGGTCATCTCAAACCGCACCAACGAAAGATACAAGATTGCGCCGAACGCACTGATCCCGCTGGACAACAACCTCGGCCGCAAGCAGATGACCGATCCGAATACACTGATTGACTTCGTCAACTTCGGTGTGAAGAATTTCCCGGCTGACAGATATATGCTGATCTTCTGGGATCACGGCGGAGGAAGTGTTTCGGGATACGGCTATGACCAGTATTATCCGAACAGCACCATGACACTGGATGAAATCTCTGAAGCGCTGAGCCGGACCAACGTCAAGTTTGACTTTATCGGCTTTGATGCATGTCTGATGGCTACTGCAGAAACAGCAGTTGCGGTTTCCCCGTATGCGGACTACCTGATTGCGTCGGAAGAAACCGAACCGGGCACCGGCTGGTATTACACCAACTGGCTGAACATGCTTTCAAGAAACACTTCAACGGATACAATTTCCCTCGGCAAGCAGATCATCGATGACTTTATCCAGGTATCCTATCAGGCAAACCGTACGGATAAGACGTCATTGTCCATTGTCGATCTCGCTGAATTTGACGCATATGTACCGAAAGCACTGAGTACATTCGCAAAGGAAATCACCTCTGCCATCAACGGTTCACAGTACCGTGCTGTCGCACAGGCCCGCAGTGTCACCAAAGAATTTGCGCAGTCCAACAGAATCGACCAGGTCGACCTGGTGCACTTTGCGAAGAATATCAACACAACCAATTCAAACGCACTGGCAAGCGCTATCCAGTCCTGTGTGAAGTACAACCGCTGCAGCAATATGAACAACGCCTACGGTATGAGCATCTACTTCCCGTATAAGGCAACCAAGTATGTCAGCTCAGCAACCCAGATCTACAACAAGATCGGCATGAACGAGGACTACACACAGGCAATCCGTTCCTTCGCAACCGTAGGCACATCCGGACAGATCGTAAACAACAACAATGGTTACTCCATGTATGACCTGCTGGGCGGCGGCGGAAGCGGCTCTTCCTACAGCGGCGGTGCATATTCTGTTGAAGATATCTTCAGCCTCCTCTCCGGCGGCACTTCTTCCGGCACACAGAACTACGGCGGCGGCAGCTACAGCGGTTCTTCATACGGAAGCGGTTATTCCGGAAGCGGATATTCCACCGGCGGCAGCGGCTATACACTGTATGATCTGCTCGGCGGTGCGTCCGGTGTGGATACGCAGAGTCTGGAACTGATTTCCCAGCTGCTCGGCAGAGATCACCTCGACAACGGCAATCTCAAATACACAGACTGGGACGGCAATAACGTACTGGTTCTCGATCAGGAACAGTGGGATCTGGTTACCAAGATCGGTCTCAACGTTTGGGTGGATGATGAATCCGGTTATATCGATCTCGGTGTGGACAACGTCTTCGAATTCGATGACGCCGGAAACCTGCTCTGCGAATACGACGGACAGTGGGTATCCGTAAATGATCAGCCGGTAGCCTTCTACATGGTCAACGAAGAGAATGCCGAAGATTCCTTCCGTTATGAAGGATATACACTGGCAGAACTCAACGGCGAGCTGGTTCACATCCTGATTGAATTCACACCGGAGAATCCGGACGGTATTGTCCTGGGTGCTCAGAAACTCTATGAGGAAGGTGTGGAAGCCAAGGGTCTTGAACCGATCAATGCCGGTGATGTGATTGACTTTGTGGCAGACTACTATGACTACAACGGCAATTACCAGGCACAGTACAGAATCGGTGAACAGGTTACTGTAGATGAGGGCGGCCTGACGGTCGGCACCTATCAGGTTGAAGGTCAGAGAATGCTCTACGGCTATCGTCTGACAGATATCTACAACGCAAATCACTGGACACCGATGCTGGTATACGGTGAGTAACAAACAGAACATATACACAGCCGGGCACAGAAATGTGTCCGGTTTTTTTGTGGAACACGATATGTCTGCACGAAAGACAAAGATGCAGGGCGGACCGGGACAGTGCGGAAAACATCTGCCGTTTCCGGAACTCTCTTACCTGTTTTTGGTCTGTCCTGCAAGCATGAAACATGAACACAGGGATATACAAATGTCCCATTCGAAGCTGGGAGATATCAGGCTCGGCAGACAGGATGAAAAACCGGAATTCGGTTTCTGGCTGTGGGGTGCGATGGTATTCACCTGCGGCCTGGCCGCCGATATTCTGTTCTATTCATTATGTGAGTGGATTTATTACGCCCAGGAGCCGCATGTACAGCAGATGGGTGAACTGTATGAATGGACACATACATATTCGCTGTTTCACTGGGGACCGATTCCGTGGGGATTCTATGCGGTACTGGCAGCGGCGTTCGGCTTCATGATTTGAGTAAGCTCGAAAACCCACGGTAAATTAAGCGGATATCTGCAGGCAGATAAGTCTGAGATATAAAAAATGCGGCCAAGGCGCATTGAAAACAACCTTGGACACAGAGTTCTTTCAAAAGTGAATTGTTCAGTGTTTA
>JAFUCL010000107.1 GCA_017459725.1 Solobacterium sp.
CAAAGATTCTTCTCACTTTAACAAAATTCGTTAATTCCTTTTCTCTGTTCATTCTCATTTTTTATTGCGCTTTTCTTTTTTTTCTTGTTTTCTTTCCTCCTCTTCCTTTTTCAGTTAAACGCATTCAAATTCTTATAAGATGAAAAAGACTCCCTATTCAGGAGTCTTCTCAGTATCAGACTGCACCGGAATATTCTGGGTCAGGAACGGTTCCAGTTTGCCGTAGAATTCTTCTCTGACTTCTTTGTATTCTTTATTGAACTTCTCGTTCACGCCTTCGTGAAGTCTGTATGTATAATCATGCGTATGATCTTCCAGCTCCGGATGAATCCGGGTGATTGTCGCAAGACCGATGTTGGAGCATACATCCGCAATTCTCTCAATGAAACCGAGTATATCCAGGAAGTCTTTGCCCGCATAAATCGAGCATTCATTCCGGAAGATGCGGTCCATGTGATGTTCCTTCAATGTGGCTACCATGTCGTCCACAACTTCTTCCATAGGCTCAATATCTTCAGCTGCGGAAAGATCACGATATGTAAATGCCTGTTCGCTCTTGCTCAGAATCCGTTCAATGAGTTCGTGCAGCACTTTCAGTTCAGACATGGCAACGTCCGAGAATTTCTGACCGTTGGCATGCATCTCCTGCGCGCTCTCCGCAATATTCATTGCGTAATCGCCCAGACGTTCAAATTCATTGACAACCTTGTAGTAGTTGTTAAGGATACGGGCCTGGTGGTCGTTGCTGACATGCGCTGAGATCTGCGGCAGATAATTGGACAGCCGGTCCGTAATCATATCAATGCTGTCTTCTTCTTTGGTGATTTCCTTCATCCGGTTTTCATCATAATTGTTTACAAGAGCCAGGGCTGCACCGATATTCCTGCGGGATGCCCGGAACATTGTCAGCAGCGCCGTATAGCAGCTTTCCAGAGCCAGCGCCGGTGTATTGATGAATACGGGGTTGAGCGCATCCATTTCATCCTTGTATGCATTCTCCTCAACCGCTTCATCCTTGACGATCATACGGCTGAGCTTCTCAAACCTGTACATGAACGGCAGCAGTATCAGGGCACAGATCAGATTGAACAGTGAGTTGGCATTGGCAATCCGTCCCGGCGATACCGGTTCAAACCAGATACCGTCCAAAGCTCCGGCTTTGCGCAGAATCAGGACGCCGGCAATAACAAGTACGGACTTGGCCAGGTTATACAGAATATGCACGATACCGACACGCTTGGAATCAACCTTGGCACCGATTGAGCAGACAATTGCAGTTGTTACGCAGTCACCGAGATAGATACCGACAATGACCGCATACACCTCATTGAATGACAGCAGACCCGAAAGTGAAATGGCCTGCAGGATACCTACGGTTGCGGATGAACTCTGCAGCACAAACGCCACACCCGCACCAATCAGATATCCCAGCAAAGGATTGGAGCCAAGCTGTTCGAACACTCTGTCAAAGACACCGGTAGCCGTCAGCGCATTGACTGCCCCGGTCATATTCATCAGGCCGGTGAACAGAATACCGAAACCCATGGCAATACTGCCGACTGCCTTGGCGTTGCGGAACTTCATGCCCATGATGATGATAATGCCGATAATCAGCGCAACCGGAGCCAGTGTAGAAGGCGTAAAGAAACGCAGGATGCCTCCGGCTGACGCATCCACATCAAGCAGACGGATGATTTGTCCTGTAACTGTAGTTCCGACATTGGCACCAACGATAATACCCAGGGACTGCCGCAGGGTGATGATGCCTGCCGCAACGAGACCTGATGTAATAACGATGGTCGCAGTGGAAGACTGAATCAGTGCTGTCACAAACAGACCCAGCAGAAATGCCTTGACCGGATTGTTCGTAACACTTTCCATGATCCTTTTCAGCGCACCGGATGAAGATTCCTTCAGTCCGTCCCCCATCAGCCGCATTCCGTACAGGAACATGGCCAGTCCGCCGAACAGGGTCAAAATATCGAAAATACTCATATATCATTCCCCGGCTTTATAAGCCATTTTTATGCTAGCATAAGAGACCCTTTTTATAAAGCAATCCGGCTATCATCGGCGGTTTTTCAGCATTGTATGCGTTTACAAGTACGATCGGACAGCGGGAATCTGATAAATCACCTGCAGTTCCCGCTCCTGCTTTCCGCACTTTTGGGAACAGCAACACAGGACACTTTTCTGATGGTGCAGAAGTGTTTGTCTTAATTGTTCAATATAATTCAGCTATAATTGACATGAGCCTGCTTGTTACGGACCGCGTTTGGAAAAGCACACTTTTTCAAACTGCCGGTTTCTTGTGATTGCTGTACATCACACAGAACCGTTTTTCTTTTATCCGGTCCGCACACCCTCATGGCTGAGAGTGTTTACAGCAAACGGCTGATAAAGGATAACGGTATGATAAAAAACTACATAAAAATAGCCCGGCCGGATCACTGGGTTAAAAACATCTTTATTATCCCCGGAGTGGCGGTTGCCTTCTTGCTGGTGGATATGCCGCCGCTTCCGACTCTCGTGTGGAAATTTGCGGTGGGGTTTCTCGCAACATGCATGATTGCTTCGGCCAATTATGTCATCAACGAATGGCTGGATGCGGACTTTGACAAATACCATCCCACCAAGAAATACCGCCCGGTTGTCACCGAGAACATGCAGTTCGGGATCATCATTGCGGAATATATCGGTCTGGCAGCTGTCGGTATCCTGCTGTCACTGCTGATCGGCAGAGGGTTCCTGTATACGGAAATCATTCTTCTGATCATGGGAATCATCTACAACGTCAAGCCGATGCGCACCAAGGATATCCCGTTCCTGGATGTTATATCCGAGTCGGTGAATAATATGCTGCGGCTGCTGCTGGGCTGGTTCATTGTTACGGACGGTGCAGTTCCTCCGGGAAGCATTCTGCTGGGCTACTGGATGGGCGGCGCGTTCCTGATGGGTATCAAACGTTTTGCCGAATACCGCATGATCAATGATCCTCAGGTTGCCGGTCTTTACCGCAAATCCTTCGAAGCATATACATCCCAGTCGCTGCTGTGTTCAAGTATGTTCTATGCCCTGTGCTCCACCTTCTGCATGGGCATCTTCCTGATCAAGTACCGTCTGGAATACATTCTGGCCATGCCGTTTGTCTTCCTGCTGTTTGTTTATTACCTGCACATTTCATTCAAGGATGACTCGGCTGTCCAGAAGCCCGAGAAGCTCTGGAAAGAGAAACACCTGATGATGTTTGTACTGATGATTGTCAGTATCTTCGTTGTTCTGACACTCGTTGATATACCTGCCCTGAGACTCTTCCAGGAACCGTTCCTGATTGAGCTTCGCTGATATTACGGAGGCTGTAAATATGGAAAAGAATAAAGTACTGCTCTTCTATCCTCCCGGACCGATGTTCCAGAGAGGTGAAGACCGCTGCCAGCAGAATATTGATGACGGCTCGGCACAGGCAATGCGGGCATGCAATGACCTCGGTTATGCGGCTGCTGTTCTGCTGAAAAGAGGCTATGATGTCAAGCTGCGCGACTACCAGACCGAACTGTGCACCATGCAGGATATGATCAGTGAGATTGATGCATACAAACCTGATCTCATGATGCTCAGCACAACCAACACCACGATCTTTGATGACATCAAGATCATGAATGACCTCAAGGACAGATTCGGCGGTGTCATGGTGCTGAAAGGTGCGATCTTCTATGATCCCGAACAGGAGATGCTCGATCTGCTGGATCTCTCAAAGATCGATTATATGATCGGCGGTGAAGTCGACTTCGCAATCGGTGAGGTTGCGGACTATGCACTGCGCGGTCAGGGTGATGTCAAAGCAATTGACAACATTCTGTACAAGGATGAAACCGGCAAAGTCGTAAAGACACGTTTCCATGTCTGGGGTGAAGATCTGGACAACCAGCCCTTCCCGGCAAGACAGCTGATGAATAATGCTCTGTATACAAGACCTGATACGGATGCCCCGATGGCAACCATCCAGACTGCCAGAGGCTGCCCTTCCAACTGTGTATTCTGTCTTACCCCGCTGATTTCCGGCAAACATGTACGTTTCAGAAGTCCTGAGAATGTCATGGCGGAACTTACCGAATGCTATGAGAAGTACGGTATAAAGGATTTCTTCTTCAAGGCGGATACATTCACGATCAATGCGGACTGGGTTGAGAAACTCTGCAACATGATCATCAATTCACCGCTGTACGGCAATATCCACTTCACGGCGAATTCCCGCGTCAATCCGCTGCGTAAGGAAACCCTCGAACTGATGAAGAAAGCCGGCTGCTTCATGGTGGCCTTCGGTTTTGAATCAGGAAGTCCGGAAATGCTGAAACTGATCCGCAAAGGCGCAACGGTCGAGCAGAATCTGCAGGCAGCGAAATGGTGCCATGAGATTGGTCTTCCGTTCTGGGGATTCTTCGTAATCGGGTTCCCCTGGGAGACAAAAGAGCACATTATGGAAACAAAGAAACTGATTCATAAATGTGATCCCGACTTCATTGAGATTACAATTGCCCTGCCCTTCTATGGCACTTCCCTGTATGATACATGCAAGGAAGAAAACCTTCTGGCAGAGAATGTACTCGGCAGTGACTTCTTCCATTCAAGCATGAACGGCACAAAGTATCTGAGCATGGATGAAGTAGTCAAACTCAGAAGAGATATTCTCCTGGGCTTCTACCTGCGTCCGAAGTACATTCTGCGCAAAGCAGGTGAATGCGTGAAACAGCCGTCCGTATTCCTGAATTACTGCAAATACGGTGTGAAGCTGGTCGTGAATCTGTTCAAGTAATGAAGTACAGCAGACTCTATGACATTCTGTCCGGTTATGATCTGATTCTCTTTGACATGGACGGTACGCTGTATTTCCAGAGAGCAATGCAGATGCGAATGGCACTGAAACTGCTCGGCCATGCGGTTTCCTCAACTAAAGGAATCCGGGATATACGGATCATCTCTGTGTTCCGGAAACTGCGTGAACAATGGGACAGCAGCACCCCGATGGATGATGCTGTACTGTACCGGCAGACAGCCGGGAAAACCGGTGCTTCGGCAGAAGAAACGGAACAGGTCATACGGAAATGGATGTTTGAAGTGCCGATGCATGCGGTGGCTACAAGTGCGGATAAAGAACTTGCCCTGGTGATTGACAAACTGCTGGCGGACGGCAGACATGTATGCATATATTCCGATTATGAGACGGAAGGAAAGTGTGCAGCGCTGCATATACCGGATGCCGTAAGACAGTATTACTGCGGCAAAGGTGCAATCACAACCATGAAACCGAATCCGGCCGGTATTCTCGAAGTACTGAAACAGTATCCCGATATCCCTGCGGACAAAGCGGTGATGGTCGGTGACCGGATGGACCGTGACGGCGAAGCTGCGGCACAGGCCGGCATTGCCGGTATCATTCTCGGCAAATTCAGACTGCAGAGAGAAAACGCATATAAATAAACGTGTGAGGAAGTATATCTTCCCCGCACGTTTTTTTCGTTGAGCGCCGTTATGTTTCAGTGCTCTATATTCTTCTTAAAGAACCATCCCTGTTTCTTCTGTACGCTTTGATGATATTCCAGCCGATTTCGGTATTCCGCCAGTCAACCGCATGTCCCATTCTTTCTACTGTAATGAAGTGGTACAGCGTTTCTCCGGCATCATTCTTCCAGGTCTGTTCAATGAATCTCTCACCGATTCTTTCACAGGTATCAGAAGCGTATCCGGTAGGTGTTTCCTCACTGAATCCCAGTACATAGTCTTTCCTGCCGCTGAACCTGACCCAGTCTTCAATGGTTTCCGTCCAGCTGCCGTCCTCCCGTTTCTTAACCGGGAACCGGCATCCGTTCAGTCCGATAAAGTCCTGCTGTCCGACAAACTGTACAAACGGGATCCTGAAATCATATGCTGCTTTCTTGGCATCACTGACACTGCGGATCATGGATACGGTTTCCTCAGTATCGGCAATATCTTTAAGGATACTCTGCGGATGCATCATCACCATACTCCTGCGGGAATCCTCCAAAGTCTGATGATAGCCCCAGTTCGGTCCGTTCATAGCCACAGCACCCGCGAATATATCGGGATATGCGCATGCCAGCGCGTTGGTGAACATGGAACCCATAGAGAATCCCGATATATAGATCCTGCTCTCATCAATCGGATGCACTTCCTTCATATGATCAATCAATGCCATGATATATTCCACATCACTCGGAATCCGGCTGTCATCCCAGATATTCCATCTCTCTTCAATGGATGGATTCGGATAGACAACAATAAAGCCTTCTCGGTCTGCGATTCTTGACCATCCGCTCTGTTCCGCACCATACAGTGCCGTACAGTCCAGTCCATGCAGGTAGAACAGCAGAGGTGCTTTTTCCTCCGTGTTTCTTAATTTCTCCGGAATATACTCATACCAGGTATGTTTGAAGCTGTTGTTATCGCCGAGACTGTCATCATCCACATGTTTGACAAATCCTTCGGCTTCAAAGTCAATCCTGGGCTGGTACAGTCCGTAAGTATCATTTCTCCACCGCCTGGTCTCTGAGAACATTCTGTCATAGACATCATCAATCAGTGCTGCGCTCAGTGCTTCTTCCGTATATCCGCTGATAATATTCTCTTTGCCGAAGTATTCCTGCGCATTGACTGCATTCAGGTAATTCCATGCGGTACTGTTTCCTTCATAGACCCAGCCTGCCTGCTGTGCGTTCCTGCCGGCCGGAATCGTATAGTCTTCAGGAAAATTTCCTACCATGACTGCAGAAGTATCCAGTGGTGACTGCGCTGCCATTGTCATCAGCATCGCTGAGCTTTCCGCATCCACACCAAGATAGTTGATCATTCCGTTGAAACCGATGACGCCGCCTTTCGATTTCGGCAATGCCGCAAAGCACCTCTGCAGATACTGGATATCGTTTTCACGGCCGCTCTCTTCCCGGTAATTCCATCCGCCTTCTGCAGGATTCGGGAATAACAAAATGATATGATACTTCTCTGCCAGTTCATCCAGTTTATACGTATGCATGGTCTCTTCAGCGCTTTCCCTGCATGCACAATTTCTGAGCACCATGAATACCTGTGTCAGTTTGTCATGCGGGCATCCTGTCTTCGGAACATACGCATACATATCACGGTCGATTCCGTCTGTTGTTTTCACTGCATTTTCCAAAACCAGTCCGCCGCCGGATGTTCCTTTCACATCTTCAAGGATCAGTTCTCCGCCGTAAGCAGAAAACTGCAGCAGTTCACTGAAGTTATCAATCATATGTCAGTCCTCCGTAACTTCTACTGATATTGTACTGTATATCTGTTAACACTTGTTTGGTACTTTGCCGGGCATCCCGGGCTTTATACGGATGTGCATGAATATCTGCAGATCCCTTTGAATACAATCCTGCCGTGTCGTTGTCACAGTTAAAAAAACGGCAGAGAACTTTCTGAAGTTCCCTGCCTGTACAGTGCAGTATTCGTGTCAGCTTTCCTGAACGGTGATTCTGCCTTGTTCCATGCGGTAAACACGGTCCGCAATACACAAGGTTGACTTCCTGTGCGAAACCAGCAGAAGTCTTTTGTCATTTCAGTCTTCATGAAATGTTTCGCAAAGATTCTCCTCACTTTAACAAAATCCGTTAATTTCTTTTTGCTGTTCATTCTTATCTTTTTTGCACTTGTCTTCCCCACAGTTTTTACTGTGTGATTATTGTTCCGGTTCTGCCGGCAAGACCGTCCTTGACCCGGTCCAGTGCCGTAATCATGGCTTTGTGTCCGGTTGCCTGTACATAGCGGATACATGCCTCGACCTTCGGCAGCATACTTCCGGGTGCGAACTGATTTTCACCGATGTACTGCTGTGCTTCGGCTGTTGTCATGGTGTCCAGGCCCTTCATATTGGGTTTGTTGTAGTTGATGCATACTTTTTCGACACCGGTCAGAATAACGAGGAAATCCGCATTCAGTTCAATTGCCATGCGTGCACAGGAATTGTCCTTGTCAATTACAGCCGCAGCGCCGTGCAGTCCGTCTTCTTTCTCAATGACGGGAATACCGCCGCCGCCTGCCGCAATGACAATGTTGCCGTTCTCCGAAAGCTCACGGATCGTATCGATTTCCACTATACGCTGAGGCATCGGTGAAGGTACAACCCGGCGCCATCCTCTGCCCGCATCCTCAATGTATGTGCTTCCCTCACGGGCTGCCCTTTCCGCAGCCTGTTCCTTTGTGTAGAAGGAACCGACCGGTTTGGTGGGATGGGTGAAGCCGGGATCATTCTCATCCACAACGACCTGTGTTACAAGCGAAACACAGGAAGCACTGAGTGAACGTTTCTGCAGTTCATTCTGCACAGCCTGCTGCAGATGATAGCCGATATAACCCTGGCTCATTGCGCCGCACTCTGCCAGAGGCATTTCGGGTGTTTCTCCGCCGTGCTGATTGGAGAAATTCATTGCATTCTGAATCATGCCTGCCTGGGGACCGTTGCCGTGACCGATCACGACCCGGTATCCCTCTTCAAACAGATCAACGATGGACGCTGCTGTGTTTCTTACCAGGCAAAGCTGTTCCTCCGGTGTATTGCCGAGGGCGTTTCCGCCCAGGGCAATGACAACTTTGGGTCTGTACATCATCAGTCCTCAAACTGTTCCGCAAACTCGATGATTGCCTTTTTGAAGCATTCAAACGGAGGATTGACGAGACCTGCACCGATCTGACCGATACCGGCCTTCTTGTGCGCAATACCGGTATTGATGATCGGCAGAACACCTGACTCCACGACCTTGCGGATATCAATGCCGAGAGCGCTCGGTTTGAAATCCAGAGCCGGAAGTGTGAAGTTCGGGTTGCTGGACCATGTGATTTCGTTCATGGACTGAGAATAATTGAAAGCATCCTGTACAGTTCCGCCGACAAATTTGACGATTGCCGGAGAAGCTGCCATGGCAAAGCCGCCGATGCCGTTGGTTTCGGTAATGCAGCTGTCGCCGAGGTCCGGTGCTGCATCTTCTTCGGAATAACCCGGGAAGTAGAGACCTTTGACCATGTTGGCAGGTGCTGTATGCCATGTGTCGGAACCGCTGACCTTGATGCCGAATTCATAGCCGTTTCTGCACATGATGGTAACGATGGAGGACTTCTTTTCACCTGTGCCTGCCAGCTGCGCAAGTTTGCAGTAAGGCATGGAGAGGTTCAGGAAGTAGTGTTCATTGCCGGTGATGAAATCAAGGGCTTTCTGCTTCTGTTCCATCGGGAAGTCCGTCTTCATGATCGGTACGGCAATCTCGCGGAAGAACAGGCTTGTCGCAGCCTTGTTTCTGTTGTGGCATTCATCACCCATATTCAGTGCCTGCATGATGATATTGCGGACATCGATGCCGCCGCAGATCTTAAGGGCAGCCGCAAGCACCGGCATAAAGTCATTCTTCATCCAGAGCAGACGTTCAATAACATCCGGTGTGTTCTTGCCGAAGCGCAGCACTCCGCCAAGACCCTCATTCAGCGGGCAGAAAGCATAGGTGTCATTCACTTCGTCATGCAGTACATGCACAGGCATGGAAGGCGATACGACGCCTGCCATCGGACCGACGCAGTTGACATGGTGATTAGGGGAGAATTCAATGTCATGACTCAGGAGATACTTCTCCGCTTCTTCAACGTTTTCTGCCCAGCCTTCAAATACGATAGCACCGAGCACTGCGCCCTTCTGCGGATCTGCCATGTGTTCCCAGTCCTGCACCGGTCCGGAATGGAGGATCATGTTCGGCTTCATACCGGGGATTGCATCAATTGCTTTTTTGCAGTCAACCAGATACCCGGTCGCTGCCTTGACTCTTGCGACAACTCTGTCGTTTGCTTCATCGATTTCTTCTTTGTGTTTTTCAAGCTTGTCGAGAACCCGGATCAGTTCCACGTCACCGTGTGCCGGCGGTGTCCATTCCAGGTTTTCATAGCTGACTGCCTGGCTGTCCAGATCCTTCAGAAAGGTAGGAGAGCCGATATTCACTACGGACAATTCTTCCGCAAACAATTCATTGATTTTCATTACTGTACTCCCTCCGCTGCTTTGACTGCCAGGATTGCCGCCTGCTCATTGGTGTTGGTAACGATGACACCGTTTTCTTCAAGCAGTTTTCTGGATGCGGCGAAATTCTGACGGTCCTGGTCCGTACCGCAGATGTATGCTGCGAATACGATATGTCTGCCGTTCTTTTCAGCTGTTGCCTGTGCCTCTTTGATGGCGTCAATGGTGATGCCGACAGGGTCATCATGGGAACCGTAGCCGAGCTCAAAATCAAGCAGGATAACTGCTGTTTCAGGATCGTTGGCTTCCTGCACGATACGGTCAAGACGGATGGACGGTTCGATCATCGGATGCGGTTTGCCGTTGGTGAAGAAGTCATCACCCATATCAACGATTGTGTTGTATTCACTGACCAGTGGATCAGCGAGCTTTTCCTCATCCTTCCTGGCCAGGTTGGTGCGGATATTCTGCAGGCTGTTTCTGGCAATGCTCAGGGATTCCGAGCAGAGTGTGCCGCCGCAGTACAGCGCACGCAGATACTTCTGTCCCGGCGCCAGCTTTGCGGTTTCAGCCGCAAGTGTTTCATAGACGGACGGATCGAGATCGAAGGAAACTGCCAGTCTGCCGTTGGTGATTTCCACGGCTTTGCAGGCACCGTCGGAGAGTCTTGTGCAGAAAGTGACATTGCCTTCCTGACCTTCACGGCTGCCGTCGATGAATATCAGCACAACCGGCTTGTTCAGGGTTTCCGCAAGCGCAATGACCTTGGCTTCAACGTCTGCTGCCGGCGGTTTGGAAACGACTACGATGGTATCTGTAGCAGGATCTTCATTCAGCGCCTTCATGCACTGCATGGTCATCAGACCGCCGACTTCACTGTGCAGGTCTCTTCCGCCTACACCGAGTGCCTGGGAAATGCCGCCGCCCTGCTTGTGGATCAGCACGGTTACTTCCTGCAGACCTGTTCCGGATGCACCGACAATACCGATGCTGCCTCTGCGCACATCATTGGCAAAGCACAGGCCTGCACCGTTGACGATTGCCGTACCGCAGTCCGGTCCCATCATGAGCAGTTCTCTTTCAACTGCATACTTCTTCAGCGCAATCTCATCTTCTTCGGTAACGTTGTCGGAGAACATCATGACGTTCTTTCCGTTCTCCAGTGCAACTCTGGCTTCGCGTGCTGCGAATCTGCCGGGTGTGGAGATAACAACCATATTCGGGCTGAGATCTTTATACAGCTGTGCCTGGGTGTGATACGTTACTTCTTTCTTTTCCTTCTTGGCTGAGCTGCCTGCCGCAAGCTCCGCAACAATCGCATTGACTGCTTCTTCCGCATCGCCGTCGCATTCAACCGCAACGACGCAATCATTGGTGCCGGCATTGACAACTTCATCGGTAGACAGACCGACCTTGGCAATCAGGTCCTTGTTCATATCGGTTGCCATCAGTACAGTTACTTCCGAAGCACCTGTCTCTTTCTTAACCTTTGCGGAAAGTGACATCAGGGTAACGGAATCAAAGTAACTGTCTTTCAGTACTTTGGTGTATTTTGACATGTTTCCTCCTTATTAACCAAATACATCCGGAATCCGAACAGAATTCCCCAGCCGGATGAATGTCCGTAGTTCAGCACCTGTTCTGTTTTCCAGGTTCCGGCATCCTCCGCCAGAACTTCCCGTGCCATTTCCATCAGATCATCTGATATGCCGCCATGGCAGATCTGATACAGAAATTCAGCACTGATCAGTGATGTTCTGTTCTTAATCCGCGGGAAGAGCTCTTCATGGGTGCGCTGTTCCAGCACTGTCTCTCCCAGTAAATATCCCAGTACACAATCATCTCCCAGCGGTGTCAGTCCCGGACCGAATCCAATGATGTCCAGCAGACTTCCCTGCCGCAGTTTTTCCTCCAGAATTTCAAGAATCATCTGTGTGGTTTTGCTGTCGGGATCAAAGATCCTCCGGCGTTCCCGTTCCAGAACCGGATACAGTCTGGCTGCTGCAGCAGCGGGACTGTTCCGTATACAGGAAGCAGGAAATGACTGTGTATCCCAGAACGCAAGGGTCCCCTCAACACTTGGAAAGGTAATCGTTTGTCCGTGTATCACCGGAATACAGCTCTCTGAGGCAGTACGAAAGTCCATATCCTCCGGAACACGGATTCTCGCTGGCCCCATTGAGATATTCGTGTTCACGACGGATACAAGCACATCGTTATCTGTCGTCAGGTTCAGCACATTCCGGTACACACTGTGGACCCTGTACGTTCCCTGGTATCGTTCGTTTTGTATCAGACTGCGGTCTGCCAGAATTATCCGAGAACTCTGAGCAGATCCTCTGAGACTGCTGTCCATCCGAAGATGCCTCCCTGCTGATTGATCATACGGATCGCAGCTTCCTGATCCGCCGGATCAAAGGCAGCTGTACCGTCTTCCATCATCAGACATTCAAAGCCTCTGTCATTCGCAGCTCTGATGGTTGTATGCACGCATACGTGTGTTGTAACACCGCAGACAATCAGTGAGCGGATGCCGCGGTTGTTCAGGATCAGTTCAAGATCCGTCATATAGAAGGCATCTTTGCCCGGTTTATCAATAACAGGCTCTCCTTCCGCCGGTTTCAGTTCATCCACGATATCGTGGCCGTATTCACCGCGGATCAGGATTCTTCCCATCGGACCTTCCGTACCGATGGAAGGACTCCGGCGCAGCTTGGCAGGCGGACAGTCCGAGAGATCCGGACGATGCCCTTCTCTTGTATGAATCACGAAGAGTCCGGCACGGCGTGCAGCCAGCAGAATCTTCTCTACCGTAGGGATAATGGCATTGGTCGGGGTGACATCATTGCCCAGGGATTCACCGAATCCGCCTTTGTAGCAGAAGTCCCGCTGCATATCAATAATCAGCAGAGCTGTATGTTCAGGATCAAAATCAAACTGAAACGGTTTTGCGTTCACCGATAATACGGTCATGCATTTTCTCCTTTCACCATCTCTGTTCCGCGCTGTTCACGGAAGAAGTAGTAAGCAAAGATAACAGTTACGAAGAGGTAACCGAGAGACATGCTCGGGCTGACATTGAAGCCGAGGGATCCGCCGCCGTGAATGAATCCGAAGAAGCTGAGAACACAGCCGATTGCGGATGTAATGCCTGCTTTCTTCCAGTTGTGGTCCATGATGAATACCATCAGACTGCCGAGAATCATACCGACGATGATGGAACCTGCGCCAAGTGCAGCCATACCCGGATATACAACGCCGCCGCTGATGAGTGCATCCATACCGACATCAGCTGCTGAGAGACCTGCAGCACTGAGGGCATTGTCCGCTACGTTCTTGGACCAGTCGGCCATATGCGGCAGAAGGGCAATGATAGCTGCCGGGATATACTTTGTATCGCTGCTGGTGAAGGCCTGCGATGTGATCGTGATACCGATGTATGTCAGGATCGGATAGATACCGACAACCGGAACAATGTTCAGGATGACTGAGAAGAGACCGGTGAATGTCAGTACGAGAATGGATACTGCTGTGAGAATGGAATAACCGATATGGGCGCCTGCTTCCTTCCAGCCGGACTGACCGATGTAGCATGCGGTCGGGAACGGACTGCCGAAGAGTGAAGCAATAAACGAAGTAACACCGTCGTTGATCATCGCTTCCTGGGTCGGATAGTCATCACCGGCTACCGATGCGCTTTCCAGGTTGTCCATTGTTTCAAAGGCATTGTAGATACCGAGCGGAATCGCTGCGACGATGTATTTGCTTGCCTCGGTGAAGCCGCTGATGATTCTGGCAACGGAAGGCAGCGGAATTGACAGACGCACATTCTGCAGGGAACCGACAACGGCATCCCAGGACATGTATCCGGAAACCCAGCCCAGTACGGTTGCGAAGATAATCGCAACAAGACCTACCGGAAGATTGCCGGGCATGCGGATCTTGCCGACAAAACCCATCAGGATGATCACCAGTGCAACCAGTCCGATATACGGTGTTGCGAAGGTATTGAAGGTCGGATTCAGGGCAATATATGTCACGGAAAGACCTGCCAGAGAACCGAGCATTGCAACACGGGGAATGCTGTCACGGATCTTCTGTCCGACAAAGGACATAACGATTTCGATGACTGCTTCAATAAAGCACCATGCACAGCCTGCATTCCATGCCAGATCGACATCCCCTGTATTCCAGTACACAGGACCGAGGATCATGAATACGATCAGGAACATATGCGTAACACTGGGACCGCCCGGAAGTGCCGTTACATCATCACGGCCTGTCTTCTTGGCCAGCTTGTACGCCATGAATGCGTAGTATCCGTTGATCAGGAATACCGCAAGACCGGTAGCCGGAAGAATTGTGCCGTATACCACCTGGCTCGGGAAACCGACAACCACTGTCAGCAGGCTTGCCATTACAAGGAAATTGGTCAGACAGTTCGTAAACAGTCCGAAGAAGCCGTTCAGATCACTTTTTACCCACAATTTAACTTTCATAATCTCTCCCTTTTCAATAATTATCTTGGCCGTGCCGCAGGGTCTCCTTTCTGTATTTAAAAGGCACAGCTGACTCGTTACTTATAAATTGCCATAAACACTATGAAAGTTTGATATCCGCATCGGACGATTCAGCACGCCTATAATTGTCTTCTTTCGACAATATACAGTTCATGCATCACAGATATACTTTGTGTATAGGAGGTGAGTATGCATGCATCTGCAGGAACTGCTGAACAGACATATTTTTGAGTCCTACGAAGTTATCACAAAAACGGATCTTGATACAGATATCCGCAAAGTCTTTATTCTGCAGACAGCAGACTACAGACGGTATCTGAGTCCGAAGTCCATCGTGCTGACTACCTTCGATACGATCCACCAGCATATAACCGAAATTGATGAGATGCTGCTGTTTATGGCCGAAAAGAAAACCGCCGGTATCCTTATGGTCGATACCAGCGGAAACAGCCAGGTGCCCAAAAACCTTGCCATATCAGCCAACAGATACCACATTCCGGTGATTCTGCTGCACAACGAAGCCAATCTGTCTAACGCCGTTACTACTATCTATAACGAACTGCAGGCCGATGATTACAGGAAACACAACTTCCACCTCAGTTTTACGGAAGCAATGGAGGAAATACAGAAAAACCCCAGTCCGGAAGTACTGACGGCAATTGTCCGCAGAATACCCGGATACGACATAGGCTTTTATGAGTATTCATCCGGTGAATTCTTCTACACTGCCATGGAAATCCGCCGGGAACTGGCCGATACGGAATTATTGCCGGGTGAGCTTACCCTGCGCGGTTCATCATTCTGGTATATGGATGATATCTCTTTCAACGACCGTATGATCTGCCGCATGGTGCTGCGCTCCCGTGATGAAAACCGCAATACGATCATGACCTATATCGAAGTCATCAAGATTCTGATCCAGCAGGTGCACCAGCGCAAAACAGACCTGGCCATGCATCTGGACCAGTACCTGATGAACTTTGTCGTAAACTTCACTTCGTCCTATTCCACCAACCAGGACATCATCGAAGAAGGCAAGATCTACAAATGGCAGATCGAATTCCCGATGCTGATGATTCTTGTCACTTCCCGCAGTACAACAAAGGATCTTCCCAACAACGGCATCATTGTCAATCAGCTCAAAACGGATATCATCCGGGAATACGGTATTGAGTTCAATGAAGTGAAGTATATCTCCTTCCAGAACAAGATCACCTTCCTGCTGAATTCCAAATACAACGAGCATATCTCCACCCGTAAGCTCAGAAACATCATGGAATCAGATACTGTGTATGACGATTATCTGTTTGCGGTAGCCAAACCGATTGATGATGCCGCCCAGCTTCCGATTGTCTACCGGCAGATCACGGAAGCCAGCAATTACATCTACGTCAACAACCCCTCCGCACACTATATTCCGCCGGATTTCATCGACTTCTACCGCATCATCAAGTCAATGAACAAGAATGACCTGACATCACTGATGAACGACCTGCTGGCTCCTCTGGTGGAATTTGAACGTTCACACAACGTTCCCCTGATCAAAACCCTGCTGGTATACATCCAGTCCCACTTCAATATCAAGCAGGCTTCCAAGGACCTATACATTCACTACAACACGTTGAAGTACCGTCTCGGTGTCATCAAGAATCTCGGATATGACATCAGTGATACAACCTATACCTTCCTGCCCCTGTACATGTCGCTGTACCTCTATGACATAGGCCTGGTGCAGATCTGAGCAGAGCATTCACAGTAATAATGGAAAAGATATACGCTGGGTATGGAATTAGCCCGGCGAATCTTTTTATAATTAGTCTGGTTAATGAAAGTGAGGATAATCATGGCCAGAACTGAAACAATTCACAACATGGGAATCCGTCTGACCTATCCGGATGTGTTTGATCATCCCAAAGGACAGGTTTCACCGATGGCTTTCGGAGACAAAGGCGACGGTTCGTATTTCATGATGTACAGCTATATTGCAATGTCTGCAGAAGACCTGAAGGCACTCAGCAGTAAATCCGGCGAAGGAATGAGTAAGGAAGATGCCCTGAAAGTAGCCGATGCCATGGGCAGTCTTTTGGTGGTAATCGGCGCTGACAGCAGCCTGAAACCGGAAGAAATCATAGAGAAAGATAAGATGCACGATGCTTCCCCGGACGATTTCATTGAAACCGGCAGCTACGGGAATGTCACATATTACGCCGTCATCGATCATAACAATGATGAACAATTCACGAAGGAAATAAAGCCTGAGTTTGCGGAAGAATTCCAGGTTCTGCAGAAAGCACTGATCGAAGCGCTGAAAAACGCCGATTATGTCAGTCCGTCAATTCCGGGTGCTGAGCTTGTCGGCAAAACGCTTAAATTTGAAACCAAAGACATTGACGGCAATCCCGTCACCAGTGAAGAACTCTTCTCTGCCCATGACGTTACGATGATCAACATCTGGGCAACCTGGTGCGGTCCGTGCAAGAAGGAACTGGAAGAGCTCGGGAAGATGCACCTGCGTCTGCTGGAAAAGAATGCAGCAATCGTGGGTATCTGCGATGATGCGGCAGAAAAAGCAGATGACTGCAAAGCCTTGATTGCGGAGAAGAACATCACATACACCAATATCCTGCCGTTTGAAGGCGCCGGTGAATTGGCCACGGAAGGTTTTCCGACATCCCTGTTTGTCAACCGTGAAGGAATGATTCTTACATATCCCATCATCGGCGTACCGGGAGAGATTTCGGAATATGAGAAACAGATCGATGCCCTGCTGGCAGGTGAATCCGCAGATACAGCAGCTCCTGCAGAAGCTTCTGCTGAAAAGAAGAATACATGCCGTGTCCTTGTCAGTGATACTGAAGGAAATCCGGTTGCCAATGTCACAGTTCAGTTCTGTTCCGATATCACATGCATGATCGGAAAGACAGATGCGGCAGGAAGCGCATCATTCACCGCTGAAGAAGGACCGTATACCGTTCATGTTCAGAAGGTGCCAGAAGGCTATGAAACATACACGGATGAAATAGCCGTTCCGGAAGATCTTTCTGACGTGAAGATCACACTGAGCAGAGAATAAATACCTGAATACTGACAAACAAAAAGATTGACCGGCAGAGATGTCTGATCAATCTTTTTATAACCATGCAGTATGCACAAAATGAAGACTCCCCAAAAGCGCATCTCTTGGGGAGTTCTTCATAATTGTCTATGTCAGACGCAGAACTTTTCCAGCAGTGTGTTGAGAAAGGGAGGCAGTTACAGTAATTGACAGAGATCAATTTACATCTGCGCTGACATTATTCTCTTATCTGACAATGAAGGAAGCCAGAATCAGAATGACAAGACCGCAGAGGACATACTTGAGGTTGTCCTTGATGATCTTGAAGATATCCACTTTGAATCCGTCAGACAGCGCTGCAATATTGATCTGAACAGGTGATACCTGTGTACCAAGACCTGCTGCGATCGCAACAAGACCCATAGCGGTTGAAGGCAGACCGAGTGCGGACAGTGTCGGCAGAACCAGTGCGAGAACACCTGCGCAGAATGCACCGGAAGGAATTGCAATCAGGAATGCAATAATGATTGCGACCGGAACGATCAGGATATTCGGAGCCTGTCCTGCAAGAGCAGCGAGCTGTTCGAATGTGCCGAGTTCTGCAACCAGGTTAATGAAACCGAGGAAGATACCGACACCGAACAGGGTTGTCAGAATGAAGCGGGAACCATCGATCAGGTTATTGCATACATCCGCCGGCTTGGTTTTGCAGCAGACAACACAGAGAACTGCAGCGACCAGTACATTTACAACCGGTGCAAAGACATGCAGACCTGTGAGGCCGTTGATCTTGCCGCCGAAGATAACCAGAATAACGAGTACGAGAGCCGGGATTGCCTGAACAAGACTTGTTTCCTTCTTTTCACCGGCAGCGGCACCGTCCTTCAGCATTGTTCCTCTCTTGTATACGCCCCATACTGCAAGAGCTGCACCGAGGACTACAAAGAGCAGTGTGAACGGAAGCATTGCATTGGCATGCTCAGCGACATCACGTGCTGCAGCTTCTGCCGCAAGTACTGTTTCGGTGGAAGCCGGAGATGTGGTGAAGCAGGCTGCTGTTGCGATTGCCATACCGGCGATAACTTCCGGTACAGCGCCTACGGCTGCGGCAACCAGCGGTGCGATAACCATTGTGTTGCCCGCGCCCATGCCGGCCATGTATGTAGCCAGAGCCTGAATAAGCACGAATACGCCTGCGACCCAGGCAATCTTATCCTTCAGTTTTTTCTGTGCGAAATCAACGAGTGCAGTGAAGCTTCCGGACTTGGAAACCATCATAGCTGCAGCAGCGTAAAGAACCGGTGCGAGATAACCGAGCATTGTGCCGACGCTGGACTGTACGATACCGGCTGCACTTGCCGGGTTCATACCGCCGATGATCATAGCAACAATACCGCCCGCAAGACCGGCGATCAGCATGTGCTGTTTCAGAACCAACAATACGATGATAATAATCAACGGAATAATATTCAGTAATAGCATTTTATTTCCCCTTTTTAAAATTCAATTATTTTACTTTGCGATATGATTGCCTCTTCGGCAGATACGGCATCCAGCATGACAACCGGACAGACATCGCCTTCACGGAAGACAGGATCCAGTCCCATCATCCGCATCGGTGTTTCACTGACGGCATAGAACAGATTCTCAAGATCATGCACACCTCCCATGTGACAACCATGAGCCGCAATCAGTGCTGTCTGCAGCGGGTTACCGTTTCCGAACGGATTGAACGGATCGCGTATATTGTCCGAAGCAATCGCCGTTGGAATACCGTATGAATCCATAATTGTTTTGATCGGCGCAATGCCTCTGCGCACACAGGTACGGTCTCCGCGTCCTTCCAGATACAGGTTGGTTGACGGGAGTGAAATGATCTGAATCCGTGCCTGCTTCACCGCATGCATTACCCGGCTGACAGTGTTTTCATCACAGGATCCCAGCGAACAGAGATGTCCGGCAAAGACCCTGCCCTGATAATGGTTTTCGATTGTCTGTCTGGCAAGTTCGAGAATCGTAAGGCTTTCGGGATTATCGTTTTCATCGATGTGCATATCGATATCGCAGTCATACTTCACCGCAAGCGCGAAGATCATACGGATATGCTCTGCCGGATCTGCTTCATTGGCAGGAATGCCGCCGATGAGATCAGCGCCTGCCTTCAAAGCATCTTCCAGGGCAAGATAATTCCCGTGATCCTCCACAATTCCTTCCTGCGGAAAAGCCACGATTTCAAGCCGTATCCTGTCTGCCCATTCATCCTTCAGCTGCTTCAGCACCTGTACGGAACGCACACCGATATGACGGTCCACATCCACATGTGTTCGGATATACCGGGTGCCGTTCTGCCAGCACATCTGCAGCACTTTCTCAGCACGTTCACGGATATCTTCATCACTCATGGACGCTTTGTAGGGACCCATGATCGAGATGGCTTCTTCCAGCGTGCCGGACTGGTTCTTGACCTTGTCTGCCACCAGAGCTTTATCCAGATGCGTATGAATGTCCGCAAATCCCTTGAATACAATCCTGCCGTCCGCTTCAATCACACGGTCATAGCGGATATCCTCGGAATCCTGCGGAAAGTGGATGTGACCATCCACTACCGCAAGATCACAGAGGGTTCTGCTGGCGCACAGGCTTGCGTTTCTGAACAGAACATTCATGGGCAGATTACTTTTCGAGGATTACTGCGACAGGACCGCCGCCGTCAGGTCCCTGGTGTTCACCGCCGCCGGATACGTAAACCATCGGATCACCGACGATCGCTGCGATGACACCGTTGACAACTGCTCTGGCGTGTCTTGTGTGGTTGATATCGGAGTCAGTATGCATTGTGTTTCTTCTGCCTCTGACATATCCCGCACTGTCTGCTTCAGCCTTGGCAAGCACATTCACGATTTTCTTGCACTGTTCTTCTGTCGGTACTTTGTCAACCTTCATACCGGCATTTTCGATAGCCGCAACAACAGCTCTGTAGTCAATGGAATCCTTCATAACGGAATGGCCGATTGTATAGTTGCTGTGAGCTTTGACGGAATTACCCATGACGATGATTTCGCACTTGAGCAGCTCAATGCCTGCAGAAGTGGAAGCGACGCTGGAATACAGTGACCAGTCTTTGCAGATCTTGTCGTCTGTTACGCTGCCTTCGGGAATTTCACCGAGTGCCAAGGCAACACCGAGTGCGCTTGCTCCGCGGTTGTATCCCATGGATTCGTATGTATCATGCGTGCATACTTCGTGTCCTCTCTGCTTGGCTTCAAGAATTCTCTCGGAGGTCAGCAGCGGGCACTTGATCTGTACGAAATGAACATCTGCAGGATCATCAATACCGGCTTCCTTCATCAGCTCAAGAACAACTCTGCGCACTTCTTCAACCTGTGCAACAGTTCCCTGTTCTTCCGGCAGGAAGTCACGTGTGTAGCCTGACGCAACCGCAAGAGTCTTTTCCTCTCCGTCCGGTTCGTCATCGTCAGACTTGGTAAAGATTGTAGCGTGAGGGGCCATCACACCTTCCGTACCGCCTGACATAACAAATGCGACATGCTTTACAACTTCGTCTTCCGGCATTCCGGTTTCATCCGCAATCAGTCTGCGGAAAGATACGGTTGCCAGGGCACGTGTGAAGTCGTTGACACAGCCGTTTCCTTCGGTCTTTCCCAGTACTGCAACGATTTCTCTGGGATTGACTGTACCGTTGTCAATCAGCTTCTTCAGCTCTCTGACATCGTCCGGTGAAGACATTTCAATTCTGAATACGCCTACCTTCATAAAAACTCTTTTCCTTTCTGTGATCGATTAGAATTACCTTTCAAGTTATCAAGTGATTTCATCTTAGCATCGGCACTGTGGACCGTCATTGTCACCGGATGACAAAACGAACGGGCATCGCATGTGCCTTTTTCACAGTTGTTCAAAAGCAAAAAAAGCAGAGAACCATGCGAAGTTCCCTGCCTTGATAAAGTATTATTTTGTATCTGTATCAGCTTTCCTGAGCAGTGATTCTGCCCTGTTCCATGCGGTAAACACGGTCCGCAATGCACAGCGTTGACTTCCTGTGCGAAACCAGCAGAAGCGTTTTGTTGTCTGCTGTTTCCTGCAGTGCTTTAAGCACAATTGCCTCATTGAGACTGTCCAGATTGCTTGTCGGTTCATCCAGCAGAAGCAGCGGTGCATCATGCAGGAATGCCCGTGCCAGACCGATTCTCTGCTTCTCTCCGCCCGAGAGTGTATCACCGAGTTCGCCGATCTGCGTATCGTATCCGGACGGCAGTGTCATGATGAAGTCATGTATGGATGCTTTGCGGCAGGCTTCCTCCACCTCTTCACGCGATGCGTCCAGTCTGCCAATCAGCACGTTGTTGGCAATCGTATCCTTGAAGAGATCCGTGGTCTGCGTCATATAGCTTTCCATGCTGCGCAGATCGCTTGTGTTGATTTCTTCAATGCTGCGTCCGTTGATTGCAATATTGCCTTCATCCACACTCCAGAAGCGCATCAGCAGCTTCAGCAGTGTTGACTTGCCGCAGCCGCTCTTTCCGGCAATACCGGTAATGCCGTTCTGCGGAATCTGCAGTGACAGATCGTGCAGAATCTCTTCACTGCCGTATGCGAAGGATACATGTTCCGCCTCCGTATCTCCGAAGGAAGATGCGGGCATGCCGGTTATATCTTCGGTTTCCGGCTGTTCATCAATGATGGCAAGAACACGTGAACCCGATGCCACGGTATTCTGCAGCGTTGTGCCGAGGGCAGAGAGTGCGGACACCGGACCGTATGAAGACATCAGAGCAATCAGAGGAATCAGGAAACCGTCAAAGCCGATGATGCCTTTTGTATACAGATATGTTTCCAGAACAAGCATCGCCGTATCAAACAGCAGGATCAGGGTATTGGCAGAAGCCAGATTCCTGCCCGTCAGATCACTCAGTCTTTCCTGCTTTCCGGCAATCGCATCGGTTTTCTCACCGATTTCCTGCAGGCGCTGCTCACCATTGTGATACTGCTGGGTTGTATCAATGCCGCGGATGCTTTCCAGCATGTGTGCTGCGAGTTTGCCGTTTTCCGCCCGCAGTTCATCTCCCAGACTTCCGCTGCGCTTTGAGATAACACCTGGCAGGATGACACCGATGGAGACATATGCCGCCAATGCCAGCACACCTAAGCTCCAGTGATAACTGCCGATAAAAAGACACATAACCGCTTCCGTAATAAAGGCAATACAGATGGGTGAAATGGTATGTGCGTAGAATACCTCAAGAAGCTCTACATCGGATGTGATCAGGGCAATCAGATCACCCTTGTCCCTGCCTTCCAGTTTTGCTGGACACAGTCTTCTCAAAGCCTTGAATACACGGTCGCGGATAATGGCCAGAAGTGTAAATGCAATGTAGTGATTGGTTCTCTGCTCCGCAAGACGAAGCACCGCACGCAGCAGTGCCAGCACCGGCAGAAGGATGGCAATTGTCTTAAAGGATAACGGCGGCTTCACGTCTGTTCCGCAAAGAACCGCATATCCGCCAAGCACAGGGATAAACTGTGCGCACAGAAAGCCGAGCGTACCGAAGCATACGGCCATGATCATAAAGCCGCTCAGCGGTTTCACCAGTTTCAGCATTCTCCACAGGACCGTGATTCTACTCTGTCTTTTCATCGTCCGCTCTCCTTTCCGAAGTCTTCCAGTTCCTTCTGTGTCTTCCACAGTTCCGCATATTTGCCGCATGTCTGCAGCAGTTCCTCATGGGTGCCGCTGCCGGCCAGGAAACCCTGATCAAGACACCAGATTCTGTCTGCGGAGACAACGTTTGCCAGGCGGTGCGTGATCATCAGAACCGTCTTCTTTCCGCGCAGTCCCTTGATGGTCTGCAGGATCGTTTCTTCACTTTCCGTGTCTATGTTGGAAGTTGCTTCATCAAAGATATAGACCGGCGAATCATGCAGGAGTGCCCGTGCCAGGGCAAGTCTCTGTCTTTGACCGCCGGAGAGATTGCCGGCATTCTCACTCAGCATCGTATCCAGACCTCCCTGGGTATCCAGGAATTCAGCGATTCCGCACTGCTTTAAAGCTTCCTGCATCACAGCATCATCAGCGTTTGGATCAGCCAGCGCCAGGTTATCTCTTACCGTTCCCTTGAAGAAGAAAGCATTGGGACCGATATAGGTGATCTCTTTGAACAGATCGTCTTCCCTGATTTTGCCGATGTCCTTACCGGCTGCTGTGATGCGTCCGTTCTTTACCGTATTTCTGCTCAGGATCAGGGAAGCGATTGTAGATTTGCCGCTGCCGCTTTCGCCGACAATACCGGTAAAGCTGCCTGCCGGAATATCCATGGTGATATCATGCAGTACTTCACGTTCCGGGGTATATGAGAAGCTGACATGTGAAAGGACAATATCCACATTTTCTTCCGTCAGTGTCTCGGTCTTCTCTGCCGGTTCCTCTTCTGCCAGGAATGTAAAGATTCTGTCGCTTGCCGCAAGTCCGTTCATCGCCACATGGAAATAGCTGCCAAGACGCCTCATCGGCAGGAAGAAATCAGCTGACAGAAGAATCATGAAGATACAGGAAGCCAATGACAGATTCCCTTTCAGATACGCACTGCAGGCAAGCACAATGCCGAGGGCTGCACCGCCGTATGCCACGAAATCCATGATGATGATTGAGTTCAGCTGCATCGTCAGCACCTTCATCGTCACTTCCCTGAAATGCTCTGATTCTTTATTCATCTGCTCGTTTTTATACGCATCTGCCTGATAGATTTTCAGTGCCGTCATGCCCTGCAGATTCTCCAGGAACGTACTGCCGAGCTGTGCATACTGGTCCCAGTACTTTGCCAGCAGTTTTTTGGCAATCTTCTGCACGACCATAATGGCTCCGGGAATCAGCGGCACGCAGACCAGCAGCACCCCCGCAACCTTCCAGCTTCCCGCCAGCCCGAACAGGACAAACAATGTCAGCGGCGCCAGGAATGCATAAAAGAACTGCGGCACATACTGTCCAAAATAGCTTTCCAGCTGATCCACACCTTCAACGGATTCCTGCACCAGCTCTGCGGTTGAAGCATGTTCCCGGTAGGATGTTCCGAGTCTGAGCAGCTTTGCATAGATCTGTTCACGCAGCTTCTTCCTGACCGTCTTAGCAGCCATGTAGCTCATCCGTACGGCACCCTGTGAAGCAAACCTTCTCGCCGCCGTAATTATGACAATCAATGCCGCCGAAGGAAGCACCTTCGCCATACTGATTTCCCGCGCATATACACTGCCGCACAGCCGGGCAATGATCAGGATCATCAGGGTGTTCAGGGCCATCTCCAGCCACTGCATCAGGACGTTTCCGGCAATATATCTCTTGCTTTCAGGACACATCTCCATCAGTCTCTTATCAAACATGCAAAATCCTCCGAAGCATCATACTATTACACGGTTAGTATATACTAATTCGTGCTTGGGTATTCCATACAAATACCCGGTATTGTTTCTCAGCGTTCAAATACTGCGCATCCTGCCTGGGTCGGATGGTCCATCCAGACAATGTCCTGGGATTTGCTGCGGTAACGCAGAATCATCAGGATGATCATCAGATCTCCGCCTGCCGTCAGTATCCCGATTACGCCGAGAATCAGCAGACTGATATTTCCGGTCATGATTGCAATGATGCAGGGTATAATGCCCAGAACCAGACACGGCATAAACGCACCGAGGATATACGGACCTTTCTTCAGCGGTGCCGTACATGTGCAGTACGGGGTCAGATATTCCTTCATGAAGCCGAACTCAATGTCTTTCATGTGATGCGGCGCAAAGATGCCCCAGGTAATTCCATGCAGTTCTTCATGCACGAATACCAGTATGATCAGCAGTACCAGATACACGATTCCGCTCCCTGCACTGATACCGGTAATATTGCCATCCCTGTTCACCAGAATAAACAAAGCAAACGCTATGGCAAAGACCGGCAACGCCAGCAGCAGCGCAAATATATTTGCCTTCACGATGCCGACCGTCAGTTCCCTGCATGTATACCCGTCCGCTTCCATCACACTGCGTAGTTCGTTGTAATGCGCCAGCCGTTTCTCTTCGGCAGGACTCAGTTTTCTGCCGATCTCTTTCTGATCCGTATTCATACCGTGTTTCCTCCGTTTCAATCATACCCTTAAGAAAAGAGATCCGTGCAGGATCTCATAACTATAATGTTACAGATTTTTGAATACTTCATCGCTGAGCTTCTCATTGAAGGGACGCTCAAGCATCTCGGGATGCTGCAGGAAATACTGCATCATCTTCATGGATTTGGAGAAGTAATAACCGTCAGCTATTCTCTCATCCATGGTTATATTCAGATCCACACCCTCTTTGAACACAACCTGATCATTCTCATAGAAAGGCATATGCCCTGCTTTGCCGACAACAATGAACATTGAGGTTGTACCCCAGTTGGTCAGATGATGGTATCCGCTCGGCAGTCCGATGGAACCGAGGTTGGCAAAGTTAACGGTGGAATGATACGGATCTGTCTCAACCAGTGCCGGCAGGATCTTGCCGTGCTTTTCAAGTGTGCAGATACCGCTGACAATCGGTCTGGAGATGAACTTGGGGAGCTTGTTGAACTTGTCGATGATACCTGTGGACGCATCCACATAATTCTTGTTCTTCAGTTTCAGCAGCTGACGGTGAATCTCATTGTGCAGATCTTCAATTGTCCAGTCAGGTTTGCTGTGAATGAATGCCAGCACTTCGCCGCCATCATCCGTAAACTCCTGCTTGACCGTGAATGCCGCGCTTACTTCCTTGCGCTTGTACATCTTGCGGTTATGGATAAAGATGGAAAGCTTGGAACGCAGCGTGATGGTTTTCAGTGCAGCCGCAATCAGACACTGGAACAGGTTGTATTTGTATTCAGGATTTTCCGCATTCTTCTTCGCAAGATATTCGTTGACGGCTGTCAGATCGATTCTGAAACTGAAGAATGCTTCATTGTCGCAGCGGTTCGGATACATGAACGGCATAATGAAGTGCATCGAATCAATGTTCTTCAGATATGTGCCGTCAAATCTGTCTCCCATAGTATTACTTCCTTTCAAAACACGGATATTTTACTATGAATCATCCCGTTTTAGTATAAATACATCTGATTCGTTGCATAAATCAACTTATACATGAGAAAACAACAGCTTAGTAATTCATTCCGGGCTATAATATCTGCATATGAAAGAAACACTCAGATTCCTGAAATTCACATTCTTCTCGATCAGCGCAGGACTGATTGAGATTCTGACGTTCACACTGATGAACGAAATCCTGCACGCACCTTACTGGGTATCCTATCTGACAGGTCTGGTTCTCTCGGTTCTCTGGAACTTTACCCTGAACAGAAAATTCACGTTCCAGTCTGCCGGCAACATCCCCGAGGCAATGCTGAAAGTGGCTCTGTATTATCTTGTCTTCACACCGCTCTCCACATTCCTTGAGCACTGGATGACCGCCACCCTGGGACTGAACGAATACCTGGCCACTGCCATCAACATGATCCTGAACTTCAGCACGGAGTTCCTGTATCAGCGTTTCTTCGTTTTCGGCAAAACAATCGACACAAACAAATCCGCAGAATAATACCGGCATTGCCGGTATTATTTATATCTGCTTCAGTCCGCAGATCATCTCCAGAAGACCGAGACAGTATGGCAGGATCCGGTGCTTCTTTGTCATGCCGCCCTGCAGGGACATATGATCCGCATGGTATACCGGAAAGACATTCCAGATACCCAGCCGGATAGTCCGTGCACGAATATGAACTGCAGTTGATTCTGATTCTCCATACTTAAGTCTCCGAATTATTTGTGTCCGGCGCCCCGATAACACCCGGTTATCCGATATATAATGAATCTGTAATGTCTGCCTTTATAATATAATTATGTCATAAGTGTGGTAGGCACGGGAAAGTGAACGGACAATTATGAAAGAACTGTTTCGCCGTATTCATACCGAAAAGTTCCGCTGGTATGATGAATTCCTTGTTATCTTTATCTTCTCTTTTATTCTGACGATTGTCTGTCAGGGACTCGGACTGGCTGTCATGAACGCCATCGCCCGGGTGGTTCCTCTGACCGATGCTTTCGGCGAAACATTCCAGCTGTATTTCTCAACGATCGGCGGCTGGATATTCCTGATTCCGTTCCTGTATCTGGTTAAGCACCGGCGGCCGATTCTCAAGGCCATAGGACCCAAGCCCAAAGGAAACAATTTCAAGTGGCTGCTGTTCGGTCTCCTGATCGGTTTCGGACTGAACTTCTTCTGTGCAGTCATTGCCATGTTTAACCGTGACATTCACATTACCCTGGCCCATGTGGAACCTGTAAAGATTCTCCTACTGCTGTTTGCCGTATTTGTGCAGTCATCCTCGGAAGAGCTCATTGACCGCGCATACGTATATCAGACACTGGTAAAGGGATACCGCAACAAATGGGTTGCCATTATAGGAAACGCCCTGATGTTCTCGCTGATGCACGGATTCAATCCGGGTGTTACACCGCTTGCCCTGGCGAATATCTTCTTCTCGGGTCTGCTGTTCTCCCTGATGGTATATTACTTTGATTCCCTGTGGTGCGCATTCGGTATTCATACCGGCTGGAATTTCACCCAGAGTATCCTGCTGGGTCTTCCCAACAGCGGTATTGTCGTACCGTATTCCATCTTTGAACTGGATACTGCAACCGCCGCAAATTCCTTCGTATACAATGTTATGTTCGGTATTGAAGGTACCATCTTCTCAACCATTCTGCTGGCTGCTGCCTGTGTCGTAACATACGTGCTCGGAAAGAAACGCAACAGAAAACCGATTGATGTCTGGGAAGACTATCCGAACAGACCCGGAGCAAAAACTGCATAACCCGCTGCGGCGGGTTTTTTCTTTGCCTGTATTGATGCGATGGTATAATGAAATCAGCCAATATACAGACAAACAACAATCATAATTTAAGGAGGTCTTTTTATGACACAGTTTAATGACGGGAAGATGTGGGCTCTCGTCAAAGACGCACCCGAAGAAGGTCTTGCCATGAAAAGAGTGCCGATCCCGGAAGTAGGCACAAATGACGTGAAGATCAAAATCCTCAAAACTGCCATCTGCGGTACTGATGTGCACATATGGCAGTGGAACCGCTGGGCACAGCACACCATAGACATCGGCAGAGTTGTCGGTCATGAGTATGTCGGTGTCATTGTGGAAACCGGTCCCGGCGCCCGCGGCTTCAACGTCGGTGATTTTGTGTCCGGTGAAGGACATATCACCTGCGGTAAATGCCGCAACTGCAAAGAAGGCCACAAAGAAAACTGCCGGAATGCCAAAGGTGTAGGCGTGAACCGTGACGGCGCCTTCGCAGAGTATCTTGTCATTCCGTATGTCAACGTATGGCCGTGCAGCCCTGACATTCCCCAGGAAATGTATGCAATCTTTGATCCGTTCGGCAATGCCACGCATACCGCCCTCTCCTACGATGTGCTCGGGGAGGATGTACTGATTGCCGGTGCCGGACCAATCGGGTGTATGGCGGCCGCAATTGTACGGTTTGCCGGCGCAAGGCATGTGGTCGTTACCGACTTTAACCAGTACCGTCTGGATATGGCGAAAAAGCTCGGTGCCACAACCACCGTCAACCTGAACAATGAAAAACTGGAAGATGTCATGGCACGCATAGGCATGGAGGAAGGCTTTGATGTCGGTCTGGAAATGTCAGGCAGTGAAGCAGCTCTGAATTCCATGATTCACTGCATGAAGCACGGCGGAAACATTGCCCTGCTGGGACTGCAGGAAACCGATGCCAAGGTGGATCTGGAGACAGTAATCTTTAACGGTATCAATCTCAAAGGCATTTACGGACGCAAGGTCTGGGATACCTGGTACAAGATGACAACAATGATACAGGCTGGTCTCGATATATCACCGATCATCACCCATCACTTTGATGCCCGTGATTATGCCAAAGGTTTTGAAACAATGATCTCCGGACAGTCCGGCAAAGTCATTCTGGACTGGACACATATCAATGACGAGGAGAAGACAGATGAACAGTAAAGAAGCACTGACGTATTATGCATCCCAGGTTGAAGAAATCAAAGAAGCAGGACTGCTGAAGGGCGAACTGCCGATCACTTCCGCACAGTCCGCACATGTTACACTGGCTGACGGCAGAGAACTGCTCTGCATGTGTGCAAACAATTATCTCGGATTGGCGGACAATCCGAGACTCATTGAAGCAGCCAAGCGGACCTATGATGCACGCGGCTACGGAACAGCATCCGTGCGCTTTATCTGCGGCACCCAGGATATCCACAAAAAGCTTGAAAAGAAGATATCGGATTTTCTTAAAACAGAGGATACCATTCTGTATTCCTCCTGCTTTGACGCAAACGGCGGTCTGTTTGAAACTCTGCTCGGTGAAAATGATGCGGTTATCTCGGATGAGCTGAACCATGCGTCCATCATCGACGGCATACGTCTGTGCAAGGCAAAACGGTACCGCTACAAGAACAATGACATGGCAGATCTTGAGGCAAAGCTGCAGGAAGCCGATGCGGCCGGTGCACGCATCAAACTGATTGCGACAGACGGTGTCTTCTCCATGGACGGCATCATCTGCAATCTCCGCGGCATCTGCGACCTGGCGGACAAGTACGGTGCGCTTACCATGGTGGATGATTCCCATGCGGTCGGCTTCGTCGGAAAGAACGGCAGAGGCAGCGCTGAATACAACGGCGTGGAAGGCAGAGTGGACATCATCACCGGAACCCTCGGAAAAGCCCTGGGCGGTGCTTCCGGCGGCTACACAACCGGCAGGAAGGAAATCATTGACCTGCTCAGACAGCGCAGCAGACCGTATCTCTTCTCCAACTCCGTGGCACCCGCAATCGTCGGTGCAGCCATTGAACTGTTTGATATGCTGGCGGAAAGCACGGAGCTGCGTGACCATCTCGAAGAGATTACTTCGTACTACAGAGAAGAGCTGGTGAAGAACGGCTTCGATGTTGTGCCGGGCAGCCATCCCTGTGTACCGGTCATGTTCTATGACGAAAAAACCACGGCTGAATTTGCAAGGCGCATGGTTGAGAAAGGTGTCTATGTTGTGGCTTTCTCCTATCCGGTTGTCCCGAAGGGAAAGGCAAGGATCCGCACCCAGCTCTCAGCTGCACATACCAAGGAGGATCTTGACTTCGCTGTTAAATGCTTCGTTGAAGTGCGTGAGGAAATGGGCCTGAAATAAACCTCTGACATAAAAGAGACCGTGTACCGTTCATGTTCGGCGCATGGTCTCTTTTCATATGTCTGCTTTATTTCAGATACTCCGTAAACTCTGCAGGCGGCAGCGGTTTTGAATAGTAGTATCCCTGTATGCCATCACACCCGGCATCCCGCAGGAACGCAACCTGTTCTTCCGTTTCCACACCTTCCGCGATGATGCGCATATCCAGATTCTTTGCCATCCCGATGACATCCTTCAGCAGCGTTTCTCCTCTCTCCGTGCCGATTTCATCGATCAGGCTTTTATCCAGTTTCAGAATATCGTACGGGATTACGGCAAGATTTGACACCGCCGCATATCCAGCCCCGAAATCATCTATTTCCACCAGGAAACCGGATGCCCGGAAATCCTTCACCACTTCCGCAAGAACCTTGCGGTCAGAGTCCAGGGTTTCCGTTACTTCAATATTGATCGTGTGATCGGGAAGACCGCTGTTTCTGAAGATCTCCGCATACTTCGGCACAACCCCTTCCTGCATGGTTGAAACAACCGACAGATTCACGGATATCGGGAACAGCTCCTCACCCGCAGCCTGACGTTCTTTCTGAAAGGCGATGGCCTTTTCAAATACGTTTTGATCCAGCTGCACAACCTGTCCGGTTTCCTCCAGTACGGATACAAACACGGACGGTGAGATATACTGATCGTTATCCTTCCATCTCGACAGTGCTTCAGCTCCGGATGTATTACCGGTAGCCGGATCCGTGACCGGCTGGAACCACACTTCTATACTGCCGTCTGCCAGGGCATCATCGAACTTTGCGGATAGCTCGCTGTCCGCTTCGAAATCCCAGTTGTCCTGTCCTGCGGATGTCTGCCGGTTTGCGAAGATCCAGGCTGTTTCCGCCAGCACAGTGACGGCCAGAATCAGTGTGAGTATTCTGTATATCCGAAGTTTTGAATGAAGGGTTTTGGTTTCATTTCCTTCCTGCGTCATAATGCTTCCGCCATTTCCCTGAGCTTCTGTACAGGGTTTTCATCATGGTTGGTGACAATGCCGCAGTCCTGCAGACCGAGATAACCGAGGAAATCCCCGTCGAAGGAGAATTTTGCGCCATCGTACATATCCGGATCTCCTGAGCTCAGTATCATAGCCACCTTCTTCAGAGACTTCGGTGCGGCCGGATACAGTGCTGAATAGAACCGGTCGATCACACACTTCAGTTGTCCGGAAATACCGTGATAGTAAATCGGTGACGCAATCACCAGCATCTCCGCATCCTTCAGCTCCGCATAGATCTGCTGCATATCATCCTTCTGAACACACGCACCGTGTCCCTGTCCGTGACAGTACTCACAGGCAAGGCATCCCTTTATGCTCATCCTGCAGACGTGAAATTCCTTTACCTGATGTCCGTGCTGTTCGGCCGCTTCCGTGAAAACCGCCGTCATGGATGATGTATTTCCTTTGATACGCGGACTGCCATTCAGAATCAGTATCTTCATAGTGTCTCCCTCACAGTTCTGCTTACTGCACTTCTATTGTATACCGCCGGTGCAGGCATAATGAAAACAGACCGTGCGTTTTTCTGCGGTCCGTTCAATGTATGACCGTGCAGACAACAGCCATGAACAGTGCCTCAAACGGGATCAGAATGATTCTCTTGATCTGCTCCTTACGGTTGTATCCGAAAGCATTGTATCCGGCGCATCCCTTTGTCTCCGGCAGATAATGCTGGAAGAACTGTGTCTTTGTAATCAGAAAATAATCAAGGCAGACAATATCAAATACCTTCAGGCCGTACAGCATGATCAGAAAGCGGAGGAAGAACTGCCCGAATGTATATCCTTTCTGCATTCCGTCATACCCGCCGTACAGAGATACACCCAGAAACCCCAGCATGCACAGTACCATGCAGATCCACCCAAACACCGGAGCGGTGCTGAAAGGTGGTTTGTGGTCAATTGCCGCAGCTTTGATATCCTCCGGAAAGAAGTCCATTAAACCTTTCCAGGGCAGGAAGTACGCTGCCAACCAGATCATCAGAAACAGAAGCAGACACAGAATAAGTGTCAGGATCAATGTCACCTTCATACACTCACTCCTTTTCCGGATCAAAGCGCAGCCGGTAATCACAGTACGGTGCTCCTTCCGATACAGCAGTACCGCGTTCATACCGGATCTTCCGGAATCCCTTCATATATGCTTTATCCATATGACAGATGCACAGAACAGCCTTTTCCTCTCCCATCAGTTTTGCCAGATTGTGATACGGACAGGACAGAATATCCACCCCGTACATGCCCGGAGGCTCTGACACCAGTCTTCTTCTGTATCCGTTTTTTTCACTGCTCATCATGTCCGCAATGCGTTCCATGTTGTTCCACAGCAGGCCCGGAAGACCCGGAATACCTGTCAGGACATGTACCATAGAGGCCAGTTTTCTGCCGGTTTCATCACCCCAGCTGTTCAGAAGCTTCTCTGCATCAAGTCCCTCTGCTTTCATGGCACGGTACAGCGCAACTGCCGGCAGGACCATAGCACCTTTATGTTTACGCAGGCCCGGATTCTCACGCAGAATATGGCAGTATTCACGGTCTGCACTGTTCCATATCCTCTCTGCTGTCTGTCTGCCGCATAAAGCTGTCAGTTTTCGGCGGAAACTTCTGTAGAATACCTGTCTGTCAATTGTCTTCATATACCGCCCTCCGTTAGCTACAGCTAACCCGTAATCATATTCTATTCCCGGAAGATATGCGGAATCAAGCCGTGCGGTGCTAAAGAAAATGCTGTGCTTTTCAGTACAGCATCCAATGTTTGATCAGTACCCGAATCCGGCAATCTGCCAGCTGCCTTCTTCATCACAGCCCAGCCACCACTGATAGTCCTTATAGTCCTGATCCGGATTCAGTGATCCGCTGTCTTCCTTCGGTGAATGGAAATCCATCAGGAACTCCGCCGCCTTGACAAACCCGCAGTCCGGATTGTTTTCATTCAGCCATTTCAGGATTTCCTCTTCATCCGCAAGATCACCGGCATAGCGGATATTCTGCAGCTGACATCCCTTCCATGCCGCAAACTGGCATTTGATGAGAACTGCCATTTCCTGCCGTTCCTCGTCACTGTACGCTTCGGAACTGCCCAGGATTATATCAGGGTTGGTCTCTTTAGCCTCACCGAGCCAGCCCTCCAGTGTCATTCCCTTTGACATAATTTCCTTTGCTTTCTCCGTATCGCCTATATAGCGGATATGCCACGGTTCATATGCATACCCGGTGATATGCTCCTTGTCCGGCAGATACCGCAGAATAAAGCCATGGTCCGCCAGCTTGGCATGGATCTTCGTCCAGATTTCGGGATGCTGCATCATCTCTTCGTTCAGGACAATATCCTTCCCGTCAATAATCAGATACAGATCCAGGGCAAGACCGGTATGGTGTTCGGAATAACCGGGTTTGGCGACAATCTTTGCGGCATAGTCGGCACCGTATTCCTTTGTGAACTCATCCATGATTTCCTGCTGCACTGCCACACTGCGGCGGGCATTGTCCAGGTCCACATAAATGTCTTCCTTCGCAAGCTCTTCCTTCAGTTCCAGATATGCTTTATACGCATTGACTTCCACTTCCACATCGTCACCGACGGTGTTTGTAAAATGCTCTGTCTTCAGATTTGTTTCCCAGTCATCCGGCAGCTGGTGAAGCTTGTTAACCAGGACCAGATAATCAATCTGATATGTCGGATCGGCGGTTTCCTCCGGTTTGGCGGACGGAACAGATGTTTCTTTTTTTCCGGTGCAGCCCGCAAGCAGGCATACTGCCAGAACTGTTATGAGTATCTTTTTCATAAACTGTCCAAATAGTATCAGGTTTGTTCTGACGCCTTTCCCCCGTACAGAACAGGAACAAATTATATCACTTCTCCGTTCTGCCGCATTTTGTGTGCACGCTGCTGCAGAAGCACTTGTCCAAAAACCGAAAACCGGGATGTCACAAAACACACAATGACTGTACAATATTCCTGATACATGTTAGTTAATACTAACTATTTGAACGGAGAACTAAGCAATGCAGGATCAGACTGAAAACAGTGCAAATATTATCTGCTGCGGTGAAAACTATATTGCCGGTATATCAAGTACATTCGGCGCGAAGCTGCACAGACATCCGCTGATTGAGATCTATGCGGCCTGTGACGGGAACAGTCATGTTGTGACTGACGAAGGTATCCTGCAGGGTGAGATCATCATAATCGGACCGGATACGGTTCATGCGATATCCGACACCGGCAAACCGGGGATTGCGGTATTTCTGGATCCGCTGAGTGAATCGGGTTATTCCCTGTACAGAAACACCCTGGATACCCGGCCGGTATGCACGGCTGAGGCGGATGGTGTATCTGCTTCGCTGCTCGCAAAACTTTCGGCAGATTCCATCAGGACAGTCTCTGAGCATATACTTGCACAGCTGCAGGGAGAACCCGTCATACGGCCCTTTGATGAATCGGTGCTGCGGACGGTTGATCTTCTCAGTGATGAAACGTGCAGCTATGATATGAACACCCTGGCAGAGAAAGTCTTTCTGTCCAAGAGCAGACTCGCCCATGTCTTTTCGGAACAGACCGGTATAACACTTAAGGAATACCTGCAGTACAAACGACTGGAGGGAGCCTGCCGGAAGATCATGAAGGGAGCCAATATCACCGAAGCTGCCTTTGACACCGGGTTCTCGGGATCTTCGCACATTGCGGCTTCCAGCATGAAACTGACCGGGATGCAGCTGCGGAAGATGCTCAGCCTGTAAACACAGGTCAGCGACTTTCTGCAAGTCCCGCGACTCCCCCTGCGCTACGATTTGTCTGTACAGCGGAAAGGAACTTCGAACATGAGTCTGATCGATTATTTTGCAATACACGTCGTCCCGAAAATGTACAGAGGCAAAGGCGCTCTCCATCCTTCGGAAACCGGCAGACTGACGGAAGCAGTCAGCTGTGTGCGTGAATATGATGTCAACATCTTCTTCATCCGCAAAGGTGAAACTCTGATTGCCATTGATTCAGGATATAAGAACCATCCCGGGCTGTTAAAGGAATGCGCGAAGATCGGTGTTGATCCGGCAAAGGTAAGCGCTCTGTTTCTGACCCATGCCGATCCCGATCACGCCGGCGGTCTGGATATTCATCAGGAGAATCACTTTAACAACGCGGTGGTATATCTCGGTGAGATAGAAGAGAACTACCTGAACAATACGTATCACCGCAAAAAGATCGGTCCGTTCGGACTGAAGAACTCCGTCACGATTCAGAAAGGCTACCGGGTTCTGCAGGACGGCGAAACCGTAACGATCGGGGATATCAAAATACAGGCACTTCTGGTGCCCGGACATACACTTGGACATCTTTGTTATCTGATTGATGACACGATGCTGTTCACCGGTGATTCGATTGCCCTGAACAAAGACGGCGGATGGTGCTTCTTTGATATCTTCAACTATGACAGTAAGCTGAACAAAGAGTCGCTTGTCCGTCTGCGTGAGCGTCTGGATCTCAGCAGAATCCGGTATGTATTCACCTCGCATAACGGGTATACGGATGATGTGCGGAAAGCATTCATGCATATAGATGTGATTCCGGACCTGAAGCAGAAAGGATATGTGTTTGACGAAACAGCTCCGTATGACTGTTTTGCAGTGAAAGGATGATGACTTATGAAGAATGCCAAAGAGAAATCCCGTGCCTATTTCAATGCCCACCGGAAATCCGGTCTTGCCCATGGCGGTTACTGGCGGCACGATTACCGCTCTCAGCTGCAGGCAATCGGCCGGATCAAACCGGAACGGCTGATTGATATCGGCTGCGGAACCGGTGCGTTTCTGTGCCGTACGGCAGAGTGCTATCCGGACATACAGCTGAGTGCGCTTGATCTTTCGGAGGAAATGATCCGGGAAACGGAAGAACGTCTGTCCGGACATGTGGATGCACGGGTCGGTGATGCCGAGCATATGCCGCTGCCCGATAAAGCGTACCAGGCAGTCACCTGCAACATGAGCATCCATCATTATCCCCATCCTCAGGCAGCTGTAAATGAGATGTACAGGATTCTTGAACCGGGCGGATATCTGCTGCTGAACGACATGGACTGCATCGCACCCATCAGAAGCATTGCCAATGTGATATTCCCCAGACTTCCCGGAGGCGACGTCAAAATGTATAACCGTACGGAAATCGAAAGTATGCTCATACAGGCAGGTTTCCGCAGACTGCGCTACCGGAAGATCACTCCGTTCTCCTTTCAGTGCATTGCCCTTAAATCATAACCACCCGTGAAACGGGTGGTTTGCTCTAAGGCTATAAGCCTTTTACTACAAGCCAGCGCCTTAAGACGCTGGCTTTTCCACACGCTCTGTGTCGAAGCCACTTTTGCATTTTCAACTGTTGCCGGCCGTCAAC